>NZ_JBXCJD010000011.1:0-83039 GCF_056786515.1 Sporosarcina sp. Y838
CAGGAGATCGCCGGTTCGATCCCGGTCGGGACCGCCATTTAAATTTAAATTCAGAACCGATTACGGGATTTCATTCCGGAGTCGGTTTTTTTGTTGTTTAAGATGTTAAAATGATTATAAAAAAGTATCAATACTTTCCGATGCAATGTATTTTAGGTACACTATAGCAAAGAAGTAGAAAGGAAATCTGATTATGACTAGGAAAATAGAAGTGAATTCTGTCGAGGAGACAGAAAAAATCGCAACTAAACTTGCATCTCTTCTCACTCCTCCAGATGTACTGACGCTTGAGGGGGATTTAGGTGCCGGAAAAACAACATTTACAAAAGCCCTTGCAAAGGGATTAGGTGTTACAGGCACAGTTAATAGTCCGACTTTCACAATCATTAAACAGTATGAAGGGAAGTATCCGTTCAATCATCTGGATGTCTACCGATTAGCTGGCAGTGATGAGGATCTTGGCTGGGACGAGCTCTTTTATGGTGATGCCGTATCAGTTATTGAGTGGGCACATCTAATTAAAGATGATTTACCTACAGAACGTTTGGAAATTCAGCTTGTCCATAATGGTGAAGACAAACGAACAATTATTATTACGCCTCTAGGTAAGAGGTATGAAGAGATTTGTGAGGGGATTTTCTTATGATTTGGTTAGGTATAGATACAGCTAACACGCCCATTTCCGTTGCCCTAGTTAAAGATGGGGAATTATTAATAGAAGAAACGTCCGCGATGGCTATTAATCACTCCTTACGTGCTATGCCGGCAATTGAACAGCTATTGGAAAAAGCAAATCTGAAACCAACGGATATAGGTGCAATTGCAGTTTCGGAAGGACCGGGTTCATATACAGGTGCTCGAATTGGAGTGACGATTGCAAAGACACTTGCCTGGACACTCGGTAAGCCTCTCGTTGGGGTGTCTACTTTGAAAGCAATGGCAGCAAATGTGTTATTTTACAACGGTTTGATTTGCCCGTTAGTCGATGCTAGAAGAAGTAATGTCTATGCAGGTGTTTATCGGTCCGAAGCAGGAAAACTTACTCAATTGATAGAGGATGGACATTACTCTCTTGAAGAATTGATTCTATTACTTAAAGAGCAAAGTAGTCCTGTTTTATTCGTTGGAAAAGATACGGCTATGCATAAAGAAATGCTTATTGAACGGCTTGGTACAGGTGCCGTAATTTCTCCTCTTCAATTTAATCTACCTCGGGCATCTTCGCTTATATATGTAGCTGCTCAATCAGAACCGGAAAATGATATTCATGGATTCGTTCCGGAGTATCGACGTATTGCTGAAGCAGAGGCAAATTGGCTGAAAGAGCAGGGAAAGGAAAATGATCTTGGATAAAGTGATTATTTATAGAGAGATGGGAACAGGTGATATATCTTCAGTTGTTGAAGTTGAAGAAGAAGTATTTGCTACTCCTTGGACTGCGGAAGTTTTTGAACATGAAATGAATGGAAATGACTATGCTCATTATGTCGTTGCTGAATTTGAAGAGAAAGTCATAGGCCATTGTGGCATGTGGATTGTTCTAGATGAGTGTCATATTACAAATGTTGCGGTACGAAAGCATATGCAGGGAAACGGCATTGGTGAAGGATTGATGAAAGAAGCGATAGCTGTTTGTAGAGAAAAAGAAGTCCGGTTAATGACCCTGGAAGTGCGGATGACTAATACTACGGCTCAAAATTTGTACCGTAAACTTGGTTTCCAGGACGGCGGAATCAGAAAAAACTATTATGCAGACGACCATGAAGATGCGCTCGTCATGTGGGTGGAATTCAAATGACAAAAGATATTTATATTTTAGGAATAGAAACGAGTTGTGATGAAACTGCCGCTTCCGTTGTGAAAAATGGAACTGAAATCATTTCAAATGTTGTGGCATCACAAATTACTAGCCAAAAGCGATTTGGCGGGGTAGTACCGGAAATCGCTTCAAGACATCATGTTGAACAAATTACATTGGTGATTGAAGAAGCACTTTCGAATGCAAAACTTAAACCTGCAGAGTTGGATGCAGTTGCCGTTACGGAAGGGCCGGGTTTAGTCGGCGCGTTGTTAATCGGCGTTAATGCTGCGAAAGCATTTGCATTTGCCAATGGATTGCCGATTATAGGCGTGCATCATATTGCAGGCCATATTTATGCGAATGAGCTGATGCAACCAATGGAGTTCCCACTTCTAGCTATAATCGTCTCAGGTGGTCATACAGAGCTTGTATTAATGAAAGGGCATGGTTCATTTGAACTCATTGGTGAAACGCGTGATGATGCTGCTGGTGAAGCCTATGACAAGGTAGCTCGTGTACTTGGACTTTCATATCCGGGCGGTCCACAAATTGATAAGCTGGCAGCTGAAAGTGATGGACAAATAGAATTTCCAAGGGCTTGGCTTGAACCAGGTTCGTACGATTTCAGCTTCAGTGGACTCAAATCTGCTGTTATTAACTACAAACATAATCTTGCACAACGTGGAGAGGCCGTAAACCCATTCCATGTCGCAGCAGGTTTCCAGGCGAGTGTTGTGGAGGTACTGACAACAAAAGCATTGAAAGCAGCGAAGGAGTTTGGAGTCAAGCAAGTAATTGCAGCTGGAGGAGTAGCAGCAAACAAAGGATTACGCTCATCTCTTGAAGAAAACTTCAAGAGGGAGGAAGTTCCCTTCTATGTACCTCCAATTGCACTCTGTACAGACAATGCAGCAATGATTGCTGCTGCTGGATCAGCAATGTTCAGTGACGGTATTCGCGGAAATCTTGCAATGAACGGTAAACCAGGTATGCCCCTCGTCTCGTGGAAAGAATAAATACGTAAAAACACAGAAGTTGCCAAATTGCGACAATTTCTGTGTTTTTTTTATCCCGATTTATTTTAGAATGTCAATAGGGAACGTTCGTACTTATGCACAATTGTTGATAAGTTGTGCATAACAATGACATATCAACCATTAATAACAGTTGAGGGAGGATAACTATGTGTATAACAATTGACTTTATTGTGGGTAATGTGGACAATATTAAACTATTACCGGTATAACTAGGTTTTAGTTGTGAATAAGATTGTGGAAAGTATTTCGCCGGTATAATGTACATATTTCGTAATCCGATATGTTCCGACAGCAAAAAGTGACAAAGCGCCACTTTGAATCAAGAGTCTTGATTCAAAATGACGCAATCCTTTCTTAAGCTAAAATCTCTAGTTCCTCTTGCAGCGCAAGCCAATTTTCCGATTTGCGATCATGTTCATCCTGGAGTGTGTCAATCTGGGACTGCAATTCCATTAATTTCACATGGTCATCTGCAAAGTCAGGAGTGGAAAGTTCTTCTTGTAATGCCCCAATCTTATCTTCCAAAACTGAAAGGTTAGATTCTACTTCGTCTATGGCTCTAGTTAATCTTCTTTCCTGTCTTTTTAGCTCTTTGTCATCGTCTTTTTTTCTTTCAATCACTGGAGTTGTCGTTTTTGTTGCTGCATTTGTTTCGGCGAGCAGTTCTTCCTGTTCCAGCTTCTTCTCTACGAAGTAATCGTAATCACCAAGATATTCAACTGCACCAGTACCGCTAATATCAATTACCTTAGTTGCAATACGGTTAATGAAGTAACGATCATGTGACACGAAGATAAGCGTGCCCGGGAAGTCATCCAATGCATTTTCTAGAATTTCTTTACTATCAAGGTCTAGATGGTTTGTCGGCTCATCAAGGATAAGCGTATTCGATTTCTGTAACATCAGTTTAGCAAGTGATAGGCGGGCTTTTTCCCCACCTGACAAAGACGTAACAGATTTCTCCACATCTTCACCGGTAAATAAAAAGCGTCCTAGCACAGAACGAACATCTTTTTCATTCATCATCGGCCAATCATCCCACAGTTCTTGTAGAACGGTACCAGTTCCGATAAGTGTTGCCTGTTCCTGATCGTAATAGCCAAATTGAACATTTGTACCATACCGGATTTTACCGGATATCGGGTCTTGTGCTTTAACGATTGTTTTTAATATTGTTGATTTCCCTACGCCGTTCGGTCCGATGAGCGCAATGCGATCTTGTTTGTATATCCGCATATCGATTCCCTTTGAGACAGGAATACCGTCATAGCCTACCGCTAGCTCTTCAAGGGCAAGTACATCGTTACCACTTGGTCGATCAATTGAGAAGGTGAAATTTGCTGATTTTTCATTACCGTCAGGCGAATCCATCCAGTCCGTCTTTTCAAGCGTTTTTCTACGACTTTTGGCCATTTTGGATGTAGATGCACGAGCAATATTGCGCTGAACGAAATCCTCAAGCTTGGCCTTCTCTCCCATTTCTTTTACAAATAGTTTTTGATCACGTTCATAGTTTTTTGCTTTTTCTTCAAGATAGGCAGTATAGTTACCTGTGTACTTCATTACTTTTTTACGGGATACCTCGTAGACAATCGTGACGATTTCATCTAAGAAATAGCGGTCATGGGAAACAATTAGAATAGCCCCTTCGTATGATACCAAGTATTTTTCAAGCCAGCCTAACGTTTCGATGTCAAGGTGGTTTGTCGGCTCATCGAGTATGAGGAGATCGGGCTTACTAAGAAGCATTTTAGCAAGCGCCAATCGTGTCTTTTGACCACCCGAAAGAAGGGTGACATTTTTAGTGTAGTCCTCATGGTAAAAACGCATCCCGTGCAGTACTGAACGGGTATCAGATTCATATTGATAGCCGCCTGATCCCTTAAATTCAACTTGCAGAGCATCGTATTCTTTAATGACACGATCATAGTCAGTCTTATTGTCATAGACAGACGGATCGGCCATTTGTCCTTCAAGCGATCTGAGCCGTCTTTCTATACTGTGAAGTGGTTCAAATACGGTCATCATCTCTTCCCAAACTGTTAACGAGGAATCGATTCCTGAATGCTGTTCAAGATAGCCGATTCGTATATCTTTCGGAACGATTAAATCACCTGAATCAGCTGTCATTTCACCGGCAATTATTTTAAGAAGTGTTGATTTACCAGCGCCATTACGTCCAACTAGTGCAACGCGGTCGCGGTGCTGGACTTCTAGTTTTACGTTTTCTAATATATCTGTTCCTGAAAATGATTTTGTTAGTCCGTTCACTTGTAATACAATCAAAAGTAGCACCTCTATTCCTCTTCAGTTTAAATGAATAGTGTCAAGCGTGCAACGGTCGCCTTTACAACATTCATTATCTACTGTACGATAGAATCGCCTTTAAGTACGTGCAGGAGGGTTAGTATGAAAGAAGAAACACCAAAAATTCCACAGGCAACGTCAAAGCGTTTGCCTCTATATTATAGGTTTCTCCAAAATTTTGCGAACACAGGGAAGAAACGTGTATCATCCAGCGAGTTAAGTGAAGCGATGAAAATCGATGCCGCTACGATTCGACGTGATTTTTCCCATTTCGGGGCACTTGGCCGTAAAGGTTATGGCTATGACGTGCATTACCTAGTAGACTTTTTCCGTCAGACGCTCGACCAGGATGAAAAAACGGATGTCGCACTCATCGGGGTTGGCAGCTTGGGAAATGCTTTTTTGAAATATAATTTCCATAAGAACCATAATACGCGGATTGTCATTGCATTCGATCCAAAATCAGCTCTAGAGGGTACAGAGATGAGCGGCATACCTGTCTTTCATCCTGATACAATTAAGGAGAAGATTGAGGAATTAGGTATTGACCTGGTCATTCTCACAGTGCCATCACGTATTGCACAAGAAGTGACAGATCAACTTGTTACTATGGGTATTAAAGGGATTCTAAACTTTACTCCTGTGCGTCTAGCAGTACCAGAGTCGGTACGAGTGCATACAATCGATTTGTCTGTCGAATTGCAAACACTTATCTATTTCATAAAAAATGACGTCAAAGGTTCACATATGTAACGGTTCGTTATTAGTAATCCCAACAGCTTTCGTGTAAAATAGACGTAGAAAGGATCGAACTATATCCTTCCCTGAAGAAGGATACAATTCAATTCCTATCTTATGAAGGAGGTGTCCGAAATGCCAGGTCCAGGAAGTCTGATAATCATCGCTGTTATTGCTTTGCTCGTATTCGGTCCTAAGAAATTGCCTGAAATCGGGAAAGCCTTTGGTTCTTCATTGCGTGAATTCAAACACGCCACAAAAGGTCTTGTAGAAGACGACGATGTAAAAAAAGTGGAAGACAAGAAAGAAGAACTGAAGTAAGTTAGGATGACTGTCCGATGAACGATAAAAACTTAACAATCATTGAACATATAGATGAAATTAGAAAACGGCTGATGGTCATCGTCGTTTTCTTTGTTATTGCAGTAATAGGTGCTTTTTTCGTCGCGAAGCCGCTGATTCAATTTTTGCAGTATGATGGAGAAGAAAATAATATTACGTTGAATGCTTTCAACGTACTGGATCCAGTCATGATTTACGTGAAGGTGATTGTCTTTATAGCATTCATCGTCATTTCTCCGGTACTGATGTATCAATTATGGTCTTTCGTTTCACCGGGATTGCATGAAACGGAACGGCGCGCGACATTAAATTATATTCCGTTCACCTTTCTCCTGTTTGTCGGAGGAATTGCTTTTTCGTATTTTGTCTTGTTGCCATATGTGATGAAGTTCATGATGAATTTATCCGCAGAGCTTGATATAACCCAGACAATCGGGATAAATGAGTATTTCACTTTCCTATTCCAACTGCTTATACCGTTTGGCATTGTTTTCCAGTTACCGGTAGTCTTACTATTTTTAACAAGACTCGGTATATTGAATCCGAAGACACTCGTGAAAATAAGGAAGTACGCTTATTTTGTCCTATTCGTGATTGCGGCATTCATTACACCACCCGACTTGTTGTCCCATTTGTTCGTCACGGTTCCGCTATTTGCGCTTTATGAAATTAGTATTTTCATATCCCGCTTTGGTCATAGGAAATACTTGAAGGCGGAACAGCAACGACAATTTGAAGAAGCGACAGCTGAACAACAACGTCAAATCGAAGAAGTTAACAATCAACAGCAGAAATAATAAAAAAGTCTTCCACAACCCGCATATGGGTTGTGGAAGACTTTTTTAGTTCAGGAAAGTGACGATGACAGGCTTCATCTTTTCTTGCCATTTTAGTATCTTCTCCATGTTTAGGTTGAGTAGGACTACAAATCCATTCATCAGTAAATGAGCAATCATCGGAGTCAATATTCGTTTCGTTTTGTAGTACAGATAAGCGAAGACGAATGCTGGCATCATGTACATCAGAAGGTGTTCAAATTCATTATGGACCGCGGCAAACACGAGCGCACTGACAGTAGCTGCAATCCAAAAATTGGTCTTTTGATAAACACCTCCAAAAATAACTCTACGGAAAATGATCTCTTCGAGGAATGGGGCAAAGAGTACCATGCATATAATGATGATTGGGGATACTTTGGCAATTTCTGAAAGGATTGCGGTATTATCTGAACCTGGTGTTATTCCAATTGCATTTTCGATAGCACCCGCAAGCATTTGACCTCCAAGTGCCAGAAAGAAACCAATGAACCCCCATAGAATCGAATTAGGAATGGTAGACTTTTTCCCTTTGAAAACCTGGAAGAAATTTTTCTTCGGTACGATTAATAGTAGGAAGATAATAGATGCTATTGAATTGACGATAAAAAGTGTCCATGAACTTGCTCGATATGCTATATCTTTATCGGTGAATTCCTCATCCCAAGGGAAGTATTTGAATAGTCCTTCGGATAAAAAGATACTGCTTACATGCATTAGGATGTAAGTAAGAAATAGGTAGATGTAAATTTTTCCGTTTTTCAAGTAATGCCACCCTTTCAACTGTGGTTGAGCCTAATATTATCTGTTCAGAACAAGATATGCAAAGAGAAAATCTTCGGAGTATTTCACTTGCAATATATGCAAATCTTCATTATGATTAGAAATGTATTAGCACTCATGACTGTTGAGTGCTAAAAAGAAGATATTACTCTGAGGAGGTTGTTTCAATTGTTGAAACCATTAGGTGACCGTATTGTTATCGAGCTAATCGAAGCAGAAGAAAAAACGTCAAGCGGTATTGTGATACCGGACTCTGCAAAAGAGAAACCACAAGAAGGTAAGGTTTTTGCAACAGGTACTGGACGCGTTCTTGAAAACGGCCAACGAGTTGACTTAGAAGTTAAAGAAGGAGATCGTATCCTTTTCTCTAAATATGCTGGTACTGAAATCAAACATGAAGGAAATGAATATCTGGTCTTGCGTGAAAGTGACATCTTAGCGGTAATTGGCTAATATACTAATGCTTGGATAGTTAAAAAATACACGAAAAATCAGGAGGGTACTTATAAATGGCTAAACAAATTAAATTTAACGAAGAAGCACGAAGCGCAATGCTGCGTGGAGTAGATACATTAGCAGACGCTGTAAAAGTGACGCTTGGACCTAAAGGACGTAACGTTGTTCTTGAGAAAAAATTTGGTTCACCGCTAATTACAAATGACGGTGTAACAATCGCACGTGAAATCGAACTGGAAGATGCTTTCGAAAACATGGGAGCAAAACTGGTTGCTGAAGTAGCGTCTAAAACGAACGAAATTGCTGGTGACGGTACAACAACTGCAACGGTTCTAGCGCAAGCGATGATCCGTGAAGGACTGAAAAACGTTACAGCTGGTGCTAACCCTGTAGGAATCCGTAAAGGAATCGAAAAAGCGGTTGCAACTGCTGTTGAAGGCCTAAAAGAAATCTCCAATGAAATCGAAGGAAAAGAAGAAATTGCACAAGTTGCTTCCATCTCTTCTGGAGACGAAGAAGTAGGGCAACTGATTGCTGAAGCAATGGAGCGCGTTGGCAACGACGGCGTCATTACAATCGAAGAGTCAAAAGGCTTCACGACTGAACTGGACGTTGTAGAAGGAATGCAATTCGACCGTGGCTATGCTTCTGCTTACATGGCAACAGACACTGATAAAATGGAAGCTGTTCTAGATAATCCGTACATCTTGATCACAGATAAAAAGATTGCGAATATCCAAGAAATCCTTCCTGTTCTTGAACAAGTTGTTCAACAAGGTAAACCACTTCTAATGATCGCTGAGGACGTTGAAGGCGAAGCACTTGCAACACTAGTTGTGAACAAGCTGCGCGGCACATTCAACGCTGTTGCTGTTAAGGCACCTGGCTTCGGAGATCGCCGCAAAGCGATGCTTGAAGACATTGCGACATTGACTGGCGGGGAAGTTATTACTGAAGATCTTGGACTAGACCTTAAATCAACTGATATTTCTCAGCTTGGTCATGCAGCAAAAGTTGTCGTTACAAAAGACAATACGACTATCGTTGAAGGTAGCGGAAATTCAGATCTTATCAAAGCACGTGTTAATCAAATCCGTGTTCAGCTTGAAGAGTCAACTTCAGAATTCGATAAAGAGAAATTGCAGGAACGTCTTGCGAAACTTGCAGGCGGCGTGGCAGTTATCAAAGTCGGAGCAGCTACTGAAACTGAACTTAAAGAACGTAAACTTCGCATTGAAGACGCATTGAACTCAACGCGTGCAGCTGTTGAAGAAGGTATCGTTTCTGGTGGTGGTACTGCACTAGTAAATGTTTACACGAAGGTAGCGGCATTACTAGAGTCTACTGAAGGCGACGTAGCAACCGGTATTAAAATCGTACTTCGTGCGCTTGAAGAACCTGTACGTCAAATCGCTAACAACGCGGGCCTTGAAGGATCTATCGTTGTTGACCGTCTGAAACGTGAAGAAATCGGCATCGGCTTTAACGCTGCAGAAGGCGAATGGGTAAACATGATGGAAGCTGGAATCGTTGACCCAACTAAAGTTACACGTTATGCACTCCAAAACGCAGCATCTGTTGCAGCGATGTTCTTGACTACTGAAGCAGTAGTTGCAGACCTTCCAGAACCAGCAGGCGGTGGAATGGGCGGAATGCCTGACATGGGCGGTATGGGCGGCATGATGTAATCTCTTCACAGGCTATTTTGTGAAGCTGTCTCGTTCATAATTAATTAGTATAGGAATAACCACTTCTCAGAAAAATTAGAGAGGTGGTTATTTTTTATGCTTTTAAAATTCGCATATCAAGACTTTTTAGCAGACAGGAAATTTAAGAGCACAACGAAAGTGAACATTGGAAACTACGAGAGGACACTAGGGTTGTTTATTGACTATTGCCTTGAACTTGGTGTCATTAACATTGAAGAGGTAGCACAAAGCCATGTACGTAGTTACCTAGTTGATTGTCAGGAGAGAGGGAATAAGCCGGGGACAATTAATACGAAAATTATGAGAATACGAGCGTTCTTCAATTATCTTATCGAGGAAAAAATAGTGAGTGAAAATATGGCTCATAAAGTAAAATTAAAAAGAAGATGTCAAAATTGATGTCTTTACAGATGAACAGATATATCAAATGTTAGCTTACTATCGAAGTTTAAGACGGAAAGAGAAAAGTTATTTCAGTTATCGAGGCTATTTATTGATTATGCTTTTACTTGGAACAGGCGTTAGATGGAAGGAAGCGATAAATCTCAAATGGTCAGATGTCGATATGCAAAATGTAACAATGAGCGTCTACGGTAAAAACCGCCAATATGTGACAAAACGTATGCCTAAAAGTATGTGGGCTAACCCTTACACCCTTAAAATTCATATGTTTCTGTAGGTTCCTAAACACTAGCATAATGGAGTTGTCTGTCATGGGAGTATTATCACGATTCAAGAACACATATTCATTCTCTTCTCCAAAATGATTCTTACAAAACACTTTATACACAGAGAGTTCCTTAACAAGCTTTTCGGTCATAAACACTTTATTTATTTTAGCAGCTCTTTCATATTTACCACTATCCAACAATAGGGCGCTTTAATGGAACTACATTTAGATTTAAACGACTTTATTGTTATATTTTTTAAGTACAGTGAAGCTGTATTCGGCAATCAAAAAATGCTGTTTATGGCAGCATATTTTATGAATGAAAAAAGAGCCTAAATATACAAGAAATGTATAAATCCTTGCATATTTTAGACTCTTTAATTTTATTCCTTATTGTGTTAAAGCACCCTATAGTTTAAGTGGGAATCTTCACAGTCTTTTCTTTACCCTAACAAGATCTCATCTCTTAAATGTGCTGGGCATATCAAAAAGACGCCTTCTTATTCAAGAAAAGCGCCCTTTTGTTGAATAAACCACTCTTCCTATTTATGATACCGTTCTCTTTGACATGTCTATATAAGGTTTTAATTCTATTTTAAAGGAGAAAAACATCAATACATTGTTTTCTTGAAACTACTCCCCAAGCAACTGATACTCTGCTACCAGACCTTTTTGAACGCCTGGTCGTTCCGCAATGCGATGAGCCCATTCCAAGAGATGAGTATATTCATCCATGTTTAAAAATTCATAAGAGCCTTCATACAATTTTCCTAAAGCTAAACGCCCGTACCAAGACCATATCGTAATATCTGCAATAGTATAGGTATCACCAGCGATATAAGAACGCTGAGCTAATATTTTATCAAGTAAGTCTAATTGACGTTTCGTTTCCATAGTAAAACGATCAATTGGGTATTTCATAGGCTCTGGCGCATAAGCAAAAAAGTGACCAAACCCTCCACCAACATAAGGACCAGACCCAATTTGCCAGAAAAGCCAATTAAGGGTTTCTGTCCGTCCATGAATATCTGTCGGGATCAGTTTATTAAATTTCTCAGCCAAGTAAAGCAGAATCGACCCTGATTCAAAAATTTTCACACGTGGACTTTGACTTTGATCGACTAGGGCTGGGATCTTAGAATTAGGATTGATCTTGACAAAATCTGAACCAAATTGATCGCCGGCTCCAATATTGATTTTATACAAATCATAGTCTACACCATCGACACCCAACTCTTTTAATTCTTCCAGCATAATCGTCACTTTAATACCATTCGGCGTTCCCAGTGAATAGAGTTGGAACGGTGCCTCTCCGACTGGTAGTTTTTGTTCGAAACGTTCACCGGCTGTCGGAAGATTACCGCCTCTATTCGAATTCTCTTCTTCCCACTGCCACACGTCTGGTAATTCATATTTTGTCATCTCAACATTCCTCCTAATATCTATTATTAACTCCATCATACTAACAATATAAAAGTACTCCTAATATTTAGCTTATCATCTATTTATAATACGGCTCAGCATAAAATATCTAAGTGCCTGCGTCTGTAAAGTCATTTGCTTTATCCATTCCTGCATTTAGCATGAGGACGATGATACAGGCGATAAAGATGTTTACTGCAATTCCTTCAAGGTTAAACTTCCTGTTGAAGATTAGTGAATAGCACGTATAAAGAAGGGAAAAGGCTAACAAAATGTACAGGAAGGGTCTGATAGCATCGATAAAGGCTATAAATTCAGGATTGTTATAAAAGGTCTTAATCAATTAGATGTCATCGGTTAGGTTTTCAAGGATATCTACAACCCATGTCAAACCTTGAACGAATACCCAAGCAATCCATCTAACGATATCTGTAAAAATGTTTGAAGTACTCAGATAGTATTGGAACTCTTCAAGTTTGCGAGCTACCTCTTCTTTACGCATTTGTTACTCCTCCAGTCATGGAGTCAATAAAATGATTCAATTCCTCCTGTTGGCGAATTCCTTCATAAACTTCAAGGTCATATTCTCCATAGGTTTTTCCATCTTTGATATAGTAAATGGCATTCACATGCGACATTTCAAAATGAGGGAGTATGAAATCATTTAACGGTATTTTCTGATTTTCTTTGAAACGTTGATTTTAATGGGTTTCTTTGTAGCTGTTTTCGAGGATTTGCGTGGCGAACTTATGGGCGGCATGATGTAAGATAGCTAAAGAAATCCTTGCAAATTTCTTATCAAGATCCAGACTATACGATTGAAGAGAAAGCAGAGAGACAATTGACTAGCTATTTTTGTGGTGTATTTCGGGGTGTAATTTAATCAAAGTGAATCAAACAGGATATGTAAATAATAAGATTTTTTTAGTGATTAAGGTTTACACCAGTAAAATAAGGTATATTATATTTGTTGAATAGATTCTCTTTAAAGACAAGAATAGTAGGTGAACAAAGTGGGGAAATATCAATTGGATAACAAAGGTCGGGTAGCTGTGACAAAGTATCATGAAAAACACAAGCCTGCCCAATTTGATAAAAAGGAGCAACTCGAAAAAATACGTGTGGAGTATTTGAAAAAGAAGCAAAAACAAACAGATAAATAAAAAGAAGACATATCTTCAAAATTGTCAAAAACAGACCAAGCAAAAGGATATTTTAGAATTAGCGACGGTACAATACTTGTTTAAGAATTTAATATATTGTAAGTTGAATATTAAAAGAGGATTAAAGTAAAATCATTCTTTTACATAGCGAGGTAGAGCAATCTATCTCGCTTTTATAAAAAAATACAAAAAGGAAGACCTTTTCTTGGTAGAATTAAGTCACCACAACAAATCCTAGAAAAGAGGTCTTCCCTTTGATTCAGTTTACAACAGATAAACGTTGTAAATTTGCGTTCTGCCTATGGTGCTTCTAAATTGATTAACTTTTATTCCTGACTTTGTAGTAGTTCAGGGAATAAATAATGTAATATATCCATAGTCAGACGTTGCGAATTCCCTTTATACGGATATATATGCATATACATGGATGGATTGAAGTTCGCTTCTAAAATCCCATAAGCATTTTTATCAGCGGCGGGAGCTTCTTTATTTTCAATAATCAAATCGATGCCACTAATTTTAGCTCCAAGTGCCGATACCGCATCCACTGCAATCTTTTTATAATCATCAGAAATTTGATCTGTTACATCAATCGAGTCTCCACCTGTACTGACATTAGAGTTTTCACGCAAATAGATGATTTCATCAATTTTTGGAATCGAATCCAATCCATATCCTTGACCTTTAAGCATAAGTTGCTCCAATTCACCTAATTGAATACTTTCTAAAGGTGTCCTATGGTCTCTTCCTCTTAACGGATCACGGTTCTTTTCAATGACTAACTCTTCGATTGTATGTTTACCATCACCTTTAATATTCGCAGGAACTCGTGACAAAATAGCATACACTTTATCATTTAATACAAAAAATCTATATTCTGTTCCATTAAGAAACTCTTCGACTAATACAGAAGAATCTTCTTTAAATGCGAGTGTGATTGCATTTAGATAATCTTCGTAATTTGCCCCTTCTTTAAAAATTGATATTCCTAATCCAAAGTTAGTTGTTTTAGGCTTCACAACGAAAGGTTTGGAAGAAAACAAATCGTAAGAACGTAAAGCATGATCTATGTCATTATATTCTTCACCATTCGGCACTCGGAATCCGTGTTGATGAAGAATCTTCTTTGTGACTGTTTTATTTTCCATAATTAAAGTAGATACATAGCTATCTTTACTTGTCATATTCCCGTTTTTTACAAATTCAACATGATCTTTTAATTGAAGCTTCAAAAACTGATCTTGCCTATCTAAGATTTCTACCTGGATTCCTTGCTGAATAGCATCGAACATTAAAATCTGAGTGGACAACTCCATGTCAGTAAAACCTGTTAATTGATATGGCTTATCCCATGACTTTTCATAATTTTCTTTAGCAATACTCGTAGCCACTTGACCTTGACTATCCTTTTTACTATCTTTATACAGTCTTCCAGCTAAAGTCTTACTTGGGTCCATTAATATTTCCCTTAGACTAACAAATAATGTATCTGAAACAGTCAAATCCAGGATTTCTACTAGGTGTTCCATCTCATTAATAATGTTTTTAGCATCTACTTCAAATTGTGAATGCTCTAATGGATGTTCAAGCGCCACTAAATCATTGTAAAATTTACCCGCTTTTACCCACTCATCACTATGAATACCTTCATCTTTCCAAAGTAAATAAATTAAAAAAAGATGTAGGAATTCTGCTTGTTCATAGCTAATTCCATTCTTTTCAAAAGGATTAATATCTATATTTCTTAATTCAATATATCTAACACCCTGACCTTCTAAATCTGAAGCATGTTGCCCACCTCTTAAACGGACAGCTGAATAAAATTCTTTTTCTTCTACTAGTAGTCCTCTTTGAACCATCAAAGAGAGATCTGATATATAATTTTGCAAACTACTATATGAAACTTGAACATCATTGTGATTGGTATAACCATATTTACTGTTTCTAATACTTCTAACTGGTACATTCAAAGAATCTTCATCGAAAAAGTTCTTTTCACTACTAGGAGATGCGCCATATAAATAAGTTATTAACCATTGATAGTGTAAATAATTTCTTGTGGTTTTAAGATAAATCTCGGTTTTAAAATGTTGATAATCTTTTATCTCCGATTGTAAGTTAAATAACGCTTGGATTAACTCGTCTCCGAATTCAAAGTTGAAATGAATACCACTAATCATTTGTTTACGACGGCCATACGATTTGGATAACGATTGACGATATCTAACATTTTCGGAATTGTTCAGTTTTGCAATTACAATATCTTCTTCTTTTTCTGGTAACGCAGGCGGCATGCTTAATGGCCAAAGCATTTCATTATCATCCATAGAACGATAAACAACGTCATGGATAGCTGTTAAGTAATTAAACAGTTCATCTAGCGTTTCAGAAACAGGTGTGACTAATTCCATCTGTGTTTCGGAAAAGTCACGCTTTATAAAGGGGTGCTCATCTCTTGTAGAAATAGATTTAGGATGATCTGTTTTAGATAAATTTCCTGATAAGTCAACTCGTTGACTTTCTTTTTCAATCCCATAACGGGCTTTTAATAAGTATGGTTTAACACGGTCATTCTCTAACATTTTTTTAATATCCATATTAGCGATACCTCGCAATTCACTTGTTTTTAAAATTATTACTAGTTTTTTAGATTGTAAACTGTGAAATATGACGAAATACAGTAATGGAAAATACCCACATTTAGTTACAATGGGGATATTTTCCATTCTATATTTTATTGTGAAAGGGGAATTAGCTTAAGTGTTTCATATGAAAAGCGAAATGATCATCTAAGAAAGTAGCAATGAAGAAATAGCTATGATCATAACCTTCAATTTTCTTGTAATTTACTTCTTGGTTACTTTCTCGGGCATTTTCTAAGAAAGTGGTTTCTCCCAATTGTTCTGGATAAAACGTATCTGCAGTTCCTTGTGAAATAAGAATAGGTGGCATGCCAGTTTCTTTGATGAGTTCTGAAGCATCCCAATCTTTCCAAGCTGTTTTATCTTCGCCTAAATAAGAGGAGAATGCTTTTATTCCCCATGGGACTTGACTAGGACTTAAAATAGGAGAAAAAGCAGAAATTGCTTTGAATCTCGCAGCATTTTTCATCCCAATTACTAATGCGCCATGCCCTCCCATTGAGTGGCCCATTATGCTTTCTTTTCCCGAAAAATTAGGGACTAAAGTGGACGCGATACCTGATAATTCATCTGTGATATACGTATACATTTTGTAATTCTTTGCCCATGGATTTTGTGTCGCATTTAAATAAAAGCTTGCGCCTTGTCCAAGATCCCATGCTTCATCATCCGCAACATTTTCTCCACGTGGTGAAGTATCCGGAATAATAACAGCTACCTGGTATTTAGCAGCCATTGCTTGAAATCCACTTTTTTGGCTAAAATTATCATCTGTACAAGTTAAACCAGATAACCACCAAATAAGAGGGATTTCTTTCTTTTCTATATTTGATGGTAAGTAAATACTAAATGTCATATCGCATTGCAAGGCTTCTGAATAATGGGTGTACTTAGATTGTTCTCCATCAAAAGAGCGTTTTTCTTCAATTAGTCTAAGACTCATTATTTCACTCCTCATATGTTAACATTGTACGGATTGACTCACCTTTATGGAGCAAGTCAAATGCCTCATTGATATCTGTAAAGTTTAAGTTGTGTGTAATAAACGAATCTAAATCGATATCTCCTTGCATAAAGTCTTCGATCATTCCTGGTAGTTCAGTTCTACCTTTAACACCACCAAAGGCTGACCCTTTCCATACTCGACCCGTTACTAATTGGAATGGACGAGTGCTAATCTCTTTACCGCCAGCTGCAACACCGATAACAATACTTTCTCCCCAACCTTTATGACAGGCTTCAAGTGCGGATCTCATGACATCGACATTTCCGATACACTCGAAGCTATAATCTACTCCGCCGTCCGTCATGTCAACGATGACTTCTTGGATCGGTTTATCAAATTTAGAAGGGTTAATAAAATCAGTTGCACCCATTTTTTTAGCCAATTCAAACTTATCTTCATTCATATCAATGGCAATAATACGACTTGCTTTTGCTTGAACCAATCCTTGAATAACAGCTAAACCAATTGCGCCTAAACCAAATACCGCTGCTACAGCGCCTTCTTCAACTTTTGCTGTGTTGTGTACAGCGCCAATACCTGTGGTAACTCCGCATCCAAGCAGTGCAACTTTATTAAGTGGTACGTCTTTATCTTCTACTTTTGCTAATGAAATTTCAGCAACCACTGTGTATTCGCTAAATGTACTTGTTCCCATGTAGTGATAAATAGGCTCTCCGTTATAAGAGAAACGAGTCGTTCCATCAGGCATTAACCCTTTACCTTGCGTTTCCCGTATCGAACCGCACAAGTTCGTTTTACCAGAAAGACAGAATTTACATTCTCCACACTCAGGTGTGTATAGTGGAATAACATGGTCCCCTGGTTTTACTGAAGTTACGCCTTCACCGACAGATACAACAACGCCCCCACCTTCGTGACCTAGCACGGCAGGAAATACGCCTTCTGGATCAGCACCTGATAATGTGTAAGCATCTGTATGACAGACTGAAGTGTACAGAATCTTTACTAATACCTCTCCTGCTTTTGGTTCCTCTACGTCTATTTCTACAATTGTAAGTGGTTCTCCTGGTTTAAACGCAACAGCTGCTCTACTTTTCATATGAATACCTTCTTTCTTTTTATCTACCTCTACATTGTTCATGATTACATATTATTGAACATCATACAATACTGACATATTTGTCAGTATGTAGTATGATTAACATAGGAAGTGAAAATGTATGACAATTCATTATAAAGAGAAAACTTTTTTCAATGGAAAAGACTTGGCGTTATCAGTTATAGGCGGACGCTGGAAAATAGCAATTATATGGTGTTTGCTTCAACAGTCTCCATTAAGGTTAAGCGAAATGCAAATAAAACTCCCCCAAGTCAATCAACGCATGTTAATTAGACAACTAAGGGAATTGGAAGATGATAAAATAATTAATAAAACTGTATACCCTGTTGTACCTCCTAAAGTTGAGTATCAACTAAGCGTAATCGGTCTTCGACTAGAACCCGTTGTAACCGCCATCTGTGATTGGGGAGATGATTTTGCAGAACAATTGGAAGGAAACGCTGGTAATATATCAGTTGACTAACAAGTAATTCTGATAATTACATAGAAACACTATCCTAAATTGCAACATTAAATGCAACGAATGTTCGCAGTTGTGGAAGAAGCACTGTGCATGTATCGGGCCAATGAAATAAATTCTTGTGAAATCAGGAAGCCTTTTTAAACTGTGAACTCTATTTTTATGATTAAGCCAAGAACACCCGTGACTTCAGTCGTGGGAGGTTCATAAGACTCGATATTCAGACACGTAAGCATAATTTATTTGAATATTTACAAATTGCGGTATAATAATTACAAAAGAAAAAGGAGATTGAGCGATTATGACTACTTATGAAGAAAATGTAGAAGGTTTTGATAAAATTGATTCCGCAAAAGGACAGGACTTGGTAAAAGGAGAAACCGAAGCCGTAATCTATATTGGCAAGGCTGTATGTCCTTATTGTCAAATATTCGTTAAAAAACTTAGAAAAGTTGCTGAGGAAACTGATACTCATATTTATTATATCAATAGTGTAGAAGAATCTGATATGGAAGGTATTACTGCCTTCCGTAAAAAATACGATATACCTACAGTTCCAGGTTTCATCTTTACTAATGGTGACAAAGTAAGCGTGAAATGCGATTCGTCAATGCCAGAAGAAGAAATCAAAGCTTTTATGAATAAATAATTCAATTTCAAACAGTGGTCTTTGCAATCGGGCTCTGTTGTGGGTGCGAAATGTTCCTGGCTTTAATGAAATGTGGTTACACAATTTCGGTAAAGGCCAGGCATTTTTAGGTTTCCTAAAACGGAGGGATTATGTCGAGGAGTCGGGTGAGTTGGTAACGCCCTGGAAGGCTCTCCATGCGTCGAGTAGCACGCTATTCAGTAAGGGGAAACGTGTTTTATTGGCTTGGCTAATAGGCACGAGAATTTACCGTAACAGTTCGATTGATGAAAGCATACTTGATGGGGTGTGTAAATCATGGAGCTTGGTTTGAACAGATATGGTGAGAGTGTAATATGAAATAACGGAATATACTGTATTTATGCAGATCTTTTGAATGTACGGCTCTAGAAGCGCGTTATATAGAAATGTATTTACTACCAAATGTGGGGTTAGCTATTGATGAGTAAGAATCCGCAATACGAAAATCCATCTTGTGTAACAGGCGCATGCATTGCTAACAGGCTCATAGGAAGCACCTAAGCTTGTTATTCGTATAAAGTCCCATACCTTTTTAATCAATCAAATTATTCAATTTCTTTCTCAATACTTAATTTAAATAGATAGTGACAAATATGTCAGTATTAACTTATTATTCAAAATACAGTACAATAGGTTTAGAAGGAAGAAGGGGGCAATGTGAAAAGTAAAGCAGCGTAACATTTGGACCGAATGGACCACTCAAAATTATTTGCTTGGTTGTGGAATATCTACTGGTAACTGAGCTGTTAAAAACACTTCGAAAGTCGAAGAAGAAGCTGTAACTGCAGTATTTAAGTTAAGCGCAATAGGTTTAGCTGAAATTCAGGGATTAAATAAGTGAATATATTCGAGGGGGAATTTATATGACTACCACTAAATTACATTCAAGATTAGATAACGGGATTAATGATTATCCAGAAGTAAAAGACTTTGCTGGAGGTACATTAAAGTGTCTTTGTGAATCAAATAAAGTAGAAGTCAAGGTAGATTCACAAACAATGCACAACCATGCTTGTGGTTGTTCTAAGTGTTGGAAACCAGAAGGTGCAACTTTTTCTTTAGTAGCTGTAGTATCTCGTGATAAAGTTAACGTCGTTAGTAACGGTGATAAGTTAGGGATAGTTGATGAAACCGCTGCAATTCAAAGACATTTCTGTAAAGAATGTAACGCACATTTATTTGGTCGTATAGAAAACAAAGACCATGCATTTTACGGGTTAGATTTTGTTCATACAGAATTATCAGAGGATAAAGGATGGTCGGCACCACAATTCGCGGCATTTGTTTCGTCTGTAATCGAAACAGGTACACCGGCTTCAGAAATGGCTGATATCAGAAAAGAGTTAAATAATCTTGGATTACCTACCTATGATGTCCTATCACCTGAGTTAATGGATTTAATTGCTGCTAAAACTGCTGAACTGAATAGCGTATTACAGAAATAAAAGTTATATTTTAATGTAGTAATTAAGAAATATTAGACTAGTTAAATGGACCTTCTTTTTCATAAACTAGCGGTTGTTGATTAATCGTAAAATCGTTAGTTTATAAAAAATATTGTCGTCAAGAGTCTTTTTAAAGTCTAGTTTCGCTTCAATCTCACACATTTTTAAAAATCTAGAGATTGAAAAGATATACAAAAGTACTTACTCTATTTCAGAGTAAGTGCTTTTGTATATTGATTATTTAGAGTGTGGGTCTAAATCAACAAGTAACGTATTGTGGCTCAGGTTCGATAGAGTGTATGCAATCATTGCACTATTCGTCGTCTACATGTCTACATATTTATATGAAACCGCTCTTAATATCTGGAATAATAGGCTTTACAAAGGAAATGTGAAAGAGTAATTTAATGCTAGATAGACAATTGAATACAGAAGCATTCGATAAAAGACGTTTCAACGAAATTTATGCTATGTTGCAAGGTCTTCAATAGAAGGAACAGATCTCATCGAAAGAGGTGGCGAACATAGCAATTATAATAATTTTTAAAAATAGACAACAATTAGAAACAGAAAATGCGGTAAAAGTTATGCATGAGTGGGGAAGTGTCAGTGAAGTTTTTCCCTGAATGAACTTGTTTTCTGTTTAATATGGATTAATATTAAAAGGCAGGATATGGTTTATATGGATTATGCTTTTTTAGTAATTTGAATGTTAAGTATATTGGGATATTATTCATTGCGAAATATTTCACTAATATTACGTATTCGTAACCATGAATCATGCTATTCTTCTAATAGGAATATTATTGTTTTTAGCATACTATGGTTGGTTAGCCCTTGACAATTAATTTCCGCTAGAGCGCTCATTTAATTATGGGTGCTCTTTTATTATATCGAATTATGACAGTTACAATCATTTCCATTCACGCTATGATTAGTGTGGGGATAGGTAATCAAATGGGATATAACTTTGGAATGCAAGGTAAATCTTCTCAACAACAAGCGATTGTAAGGAAACGTGATCGAGAAGAAGAACTAAGAAAAAAGGAATGAATAAGACAAAACGAAATTAGTTGTAGAGCTATTGAACGAGCAGGACAATACGATGTAGTTACTTTCTCACGAGCAGGATAATACGATGTAGTTACTTTCTCAAAAGGGTCTCAACTTTTAAGTTTTTCAGAAGGCTTATCGCTCACCCCGCGGAACGCGTGCGCCTGTAACGGAAATCAGTAGTATTATAGGACAGAACCTATTCATCAAATTACTTGGAACACTGGAATTATGAAACAGAAAATTTTATACTTATTTTTTTGAAAAAAGCATTGCTGTCTCTTAGCATTGCTTTTTTGATGCTATGAAGGTCAGAAAATCGTTTATGTCTGAGTTCGTTCTTAAGTTTACCTAACCAGTTGGACCTTCATTTTTACTTACTGACTATTCATTCAATAGATTTCATCTCATGTATAGTCAACCTTACATAATGTTTAACATACAATACAATATGTACAACAGCGCTTACTCAATTTTACAAGGGGGTATGTAAGCATGACCTATCAAGAAAAGAAAAGCATCGTCTCGTTAATCAGCGCTATTTTCATTTTTATAACCTTCTGCTTGTATATGTATCCACAGTATCCAGAAGGGGGGCTAGACTCTTCCGAAACCTTACGCTATTGGGGTTCATTCATACTCATTTTAACTGTGGTCTCTGTAGTAGCTCACATTGTAATTAGTATTATTTTCAACATTTTTTTTAGAATTACAACAAGAGAAAAAGAACCAGCATTCGCAGATGAATTAGATAAACTAATTGACTTGAAAGCAAACCGAAACTCCTTCTTTGTATTTATCATTGGTTTTGTAATTGCAATGGGATCGTTAATTATTGAGCCTTGGTCACAGATGATGTTTATTATTCTCATTGCTTCAGGATTCATCTCAGATGTGGTTGGCTCTTTATCGAAGCTATATTACTATCGGAAAGGTGTCTAATATGGGTAAAAGTCTTGTCGGCAATCACATCCGAAAATTACGGTTTAACCATGATGAAATGACCCAGCAGCAATTAGCTGACAAGGCAGGTGTTACAAGACAAACTATCGTGGCTCTCGAAAAAGGAAACTACTCGCCATCACTAGAATTGGCCTTTCGTATTTCCTTAGCCTTTAACTTACCATTGGAGGAGGTTTTCTTTTACGGGGACGTCCCAAGCTTGAAGAAAAAATAATCATTTATTATGAGTTTTAGAAAAGGGGGATAAAGTATGAATTCAAATCAGAAAGCAGCAAAAATTGTGGGGGTCCTGTTTTTATTAGCAGCACTTTCGGCGGTAATTGGTCTTTTATTGTACGATCCAATCCTAAATGGTTCCAATTACTTGATTGAAGGTTCTGCTCATGCCAATCAGGTGACACTAGGAGCACTTTTGGAGTTAATTCTTGTTGTATCAGTGGTGGGGACGGCTACGACAATGTTTCCGATTTTAAGAAAGTACAATGAAACTATAGCTCTTTGGCATGTTTACTTCAGATTTCTTGAAGCGGTTATAATTACTGTAGGTATAATTAGCGTATTGTCACTATTGACCTTAAGCCAGAACTTTGTAGCAGAGGGAGCCGCGAATCCTGCTACTTACCATGCTTCAGGAATACTATTAAAAGCGATACATGACTGGACGTTTATGCTTGGACCACTATTCATGTTAGGCATCAACACAATTATGTATAGTTATATATTTTATAAATCAAAGCTTGTACCCAGACCTTTATCTATCTTGGGTATGGTAGGAGCAGTGATAGTATTCATTAATGCTTTGTTAGTACTGTTCGGAGTAGTTGAGCAAATTTCTGCTTGGGGTATTTTAGCGCTTCCAATAGCAGCATTTGAAATGATATTAGCTGTATGGCTCCTAGTTAAGGGGTTCAATGAATCTGCACTTTCTTACTTGTCAAAAATAGCAAACGACAAGAGATTAGCTCAGGAAGATCGAATGCATTAATACAAAAAAAGTACAGGATCATAACATCGTCACAATCCAGTACGCTTTTACTTCAGCTATTCTATTGAAAGTATGAAGGAATACGGACTAGTTCCTGACGGTTGGCAAGTCCATGATGAAATCCCTTTGGATCAAAGTGGTACCAATGACGAGATTATGGCAAATGAATCTGGATATTTATTATTGGAATTAATAAAGGTATTGAAGATTATGAATCACGATTTCTGACCTTGATTGGCTTATGCCTGTCAAGGTTTCTTATTAGGAGGAGGCTACCCGGTGACGAATACCCCTCTTTTTGGGAACGGCACCCTTCAGCATCTTGTTGGGGCATCCATGCCAAGATAAACTACATCAAAAATGGTTATACTTGATATGCTAATCCTATTGTTACATCCCACGGGAAACAATTCCTGTAACAATCCCGTTGTTCTCCGTTCCGTGCGGACACCAATGACACCACCCCATGCAAAATATAAGTGTAGTATTCTTAGATAACTGGAAAATCAATAAAATTCTTATGTAATACCGCTGTGCAATTATACATGAAGGCGTATGATAGGTAGTTTCATCTCACTGGTATAATAGAGAAAATCAAATTCAGGAGGTACTTAAATGGTAATGAACCATAAACAACCGAATTTAGAAGCCAGAGTCAAGAACATCATTGAAGTTGATGGCTTAAAATTTAAAGATTTGAATAACAGCGGAAAGTTAGAGCCATATAAGGATTGGCGTTTGAGCCCGAGAGAACGCGCGGAGAATCTAGTTGCATTGATGAATACGGACGAAAAGGTCGGTATGATGCTTATTCATACACGTAAGATGGGACTTTCTCAAAAAGATAAGGAAAAGACAAGTCATGACGGTATTTTAGATGAAGCGATTGTAGAAAAAGGGGAAAATATCTTCGCTGCATCAAAAGTATATGGAACAACACATACGATTGAGAAAAGGAATTTAAGACACTTCATTTTAAGAGATAATTTTAGTCCAGCTGAAATGGCGGAGTGGATTAATAAATTAAATGAAGTTGCTGAGGGAACACGTTTAGGTATCCCAGTCATCGTAACGTCTAATTCAAGAAATGAAAATGCGGAGCCTATTTTTGGTATGAATGATGCAGGCGGTATTTTTTCCACGTGGCCCGGAACTTTAGGACTTGCGGCGGCAGCGCAAGGGGATATTAAAAACGGTGGGGATGCATCACTTATTAGCGAATTTGCCAAAATCGCTCATGAAGAGTGGAATGCTACGGGTATAAGAAAAGGTTATATGTATATGGCGGATACCGTTACAGATCCGAGATGGCAACGGACGTATGGTACGTTCGGAGAAAATCCAGAATTTATTTCCGATGCGATTGGTCGCCTTATCGCTGGATTCCAAGGTGAGGAGTTAGGGAAAGAGAGTATAGCGATGACAACGAAGCATTTTCCAGGTGGTGGAGCAAGAGAAAATGGATTTGACCCCCATTACGTGGAAGGGAAGTGGAATCTTTACCCAACCCCGGGAAGTTTAGAAAAGTATCACTTACCTCCATTTAGAGCAGCGGTCGAACATGGTACGTCGTCTATTATGCCGTATTACTCTATACCAAGTATTAAGAAGAGTGTCGTACAAGAGTTCGAGGGTGAAGAGATTCCATTCGAAGAGGTGGGCTTCGCATTTAATCATTATTTCATCAATTATATTCTGAGAGAAAAACTTGGATTTATAGGCTATATAAATAGTGACAGTGGTATTGTGAATAATATGAGTTGGGGCGTAGAAGCATTGAGTGTGGCTGAACGTTTTGCTAAAGCAGTCAACGCAGGAACAGATATAGTTGCTGATACAGGAGATATAGAAAATCTTAAATTAGCAGTTAGCAAAGGATGGATTAGTGAAAAACGTATTAATGAGGCAAATGTACGACTCCTTACAGAAATGTTTACACTAGGACTTTTCGACAATCGTACGTATAATTCACCGGAATTGGCTACAACTGCAGTTAGTAACCAAGCTAATTGGGATGCAGCTTATGAGGGACATAAAAAATCGGTAACCGTATTAAAAAATCAAAATCAGACATTGCCATTAACAGCTGAAAAGCTTACAAATAAAAAGATTTATGTGGAAGTATTACATAGGGAAATGGAACAAGCAACAGCTTACACTGAAAAGGCGAGAAAAGAATGTCTTGAGTTAGGGCAATTTACGTTGACTGATAACTATGAAGAAGCAGACGTAGCGATTATGTTCTTGCATCCAAGATCTGGATCCTATTTCAATGCAACACTAGGACTGTTAGAGCTTGATATTTGTGAGGATATAGTAGTAACAGCGCTGGATGGTTCATTGTATCAAGAAACGACTTTAACTGGCTTGGATCATTTAAAAGAGGTGGCGGATAACGTTCACGACCGTGATGGAAAAGTGGTTATTAGTGTTAATGTTACATTGCCATGGATACTGGGAAGTGTTGAACCATTGGCAGATGCATTGATTGCTGGATATGATACCTTCTATAATGCGCAGTTTGAAATTATTGTAGGAAATAGTAATCCTGTAGGCGTTCTACCATTGACGTTACCAGCAAGTGATCAAGTTATCGCAGTTTATCAGAATGGCGATTGTGTATCCCGAAATGATGTGCCAGGCTATGACAAGGACAAGTATATGCCTGAAGGACTCAATTATGCATATAAGGATAGCGATGGTAATATCTATAGACTTGGTCATGGATTAAGATATTAATCTATCCGCGGGGCACTTGCCAGTCTCTACGCAGTCGAGGTCAATCTCGATAGCCAGACAACTTAGAACCGGTTGGATTCTTCGAACCATGGGCCGCGCTCCTGCCGCCCATGGATCTGACGACAATGGGGTAGTCTGAACGCGGTTGGTATCTTGTTGCTTACAAAGTACAATTGTTCGACACCAGCGGAAACGCAGGACCCATAGCTTGGGGGGCTGAACCCAAGGTGACTCCTGAGAAGTTATCCATTAGTGGTACAAACTTTTGGGAGGCTTTTTTTCATTTACTTTAAGGAGAAAGAAGAACCATCAATAATTTCAACGTCTATCCTTGCTTTTACTTCATTCATCAATTTAAAAAGCGCCTCATCTTTCTTCTTAGCCTCAATCATACAGTCAATTTGTGGAGTACTACCCTTTATGACATTTAGGAATCTAAAAAACATATCGATGTCTACATAATCTGAATGATGGCGAAAATCTTTATCACTCTTTGGACTTGATATATGCATTTTTATTGGGAGAGGAGAATGCCTCCATGTCTGTACAACTCTATTCCAACTGTTTTCCCAATTTGCATCTTGATGATGGGCCAAATGATGATGATAATCGAAAACTAGAGGTATATCTAGTTTTTCACATAAGTAAAGTGTATCTTCTAACGTAAAAGAAGTATCATCATTTTCAAGCATGATCATATTTTGAATTCTTTTGGGGACGTCCATCCAATTTTCAACAAAACGTTCAAGCGAAAGTTCGGTATCCTTATAATTACCTCCAACATGCATGACACAGCGATGAGTTGGGTCAATCTCCATCGCTTTCAATAATAAGTAATGTAGCTTTAAAGTACTTATTGAATTTTTCAAGATATGCTTCTCTTTTGAATTAATCAGCACAAAGTGATCGGGATGAAAATCAACCCTAATCTTATGTTTTTTTGTGAAATCTCCAATCTCACGAAGCGGTTCTTTTAATGGCTTTATATAATTCCAGTCAAGAAGTTCCTCGTGGTTTGCTAAAGGAATAAGGCGAGAGGTAAGTCGATAAAAATGAATATCATGCGCTGCATTATGTTTTAACAGTCTCAGTGTGTTGTGTAAATTCGACAGTGCAATACGTTCTAATTTACGGATAGCAGCTTCTTTATCATCGATTTTTTGGAATTGGGTAAAAGTCATTGTTTGCGATGGGGAAGCATTTTTAAGTTCCGTACTCATTGCGACATAACCCAGACGTACAATTGTCAATTATTCCACCTCATTAGTTTTGTATACTCTAGTCTCCACGGTTACCATTCCACAGATGCGCCTGAAATACGTTTGACTCCCCGAATTGCGGCTATTTCATCGACAAGTCTATGCATAGCAAGATTCTTTTGTTTTGCTTCTATCATTATGTCAAAGTCCTGATTAAGCTCCTTTGCCATCTTTAAGAAGGGGAGGACAAAGTCTAAAGAAACAAAATCAGCATGGGAACGATAGGCTTGATCAGATTTTGGTGAAGAAATGTGGACTTTGGGTACAATTGTACTGTGATTCCAAGTCTTAAATATACGGTGTAAGTAAAGAAGGAGGTCGCACTCTCCGGTATTTGCCATATAGTGATGATAATCAAGTACCATTGGAATGTTTTCCTTATCACAAGTAATGAGTGTTTCCTGAATGTCATACGTTTTATCATCATTTTCAAGCGTCATAAGCTTTTTAATCTTTTTTGGCAATTTTTTGAGATTGTGATGGAAACGGTTTAATGAACGATCTTTATCCCCATAGGCTCCGCCAATATGAATATTAATTAATCCCGTATCGAGAGCATTCATTGCATTGAGCATTTTATAATGATATTCCATGTCTTTTACTGCATTCGTTGTGACTTCTTCTCTTTCGCTTGTGAAAAGTGTAAATTGATTTGGGTGAAAGCTTACTCTAAGCTTAAAATGTTGAACTAAATTTCCGATTTCCTCCCATTCTTTTTTAAATGGTGTTAAGAAATCCCACATTACTTCCGGATGGGTTGCTAAAGGGACAAGTGAGCTTGAAAATCGGTATAATTCTATTTCATGCGCGATATTATAATGCAAAATTCTTTTCGTGTGCTGTAAATTTTGAGCGGTTACCGATTTCAGTTTTTCCATTCTCTCGTTTTTAGGAAGCGCTGAATACCGTGTAAAAGTTAAAGTTTTTGACGGGCTCGCATCCCATAAGCCAAGTGCATTTGCTACATATCCGAACCGGATTTTCATCTACTTTACCCCTTCATTCAATACTCTGAGGTTGAAATCTATACTAAAAGAAAAAAGTTGTATAAAGCATATTATCTGCATAAAGTCATAATGCATACACAAGTTGAAAATGGAAACACGCCATATTTAAAGAAGGGGTTCCAAATTCGGGTAATTTTTTTCTTAGCGAAGCGAGATAGGAGAAAATATTCAAGAGCTTGTTCATACATCCGGCGGAAGCAACTTTATGACTTTTATATAGGGTTGCTTATTATTATTTTATCACTTTACACAATTCTTTAAACTTCATTAAATATCCTTTATTAATACAATGTTAAAGAGGATTGTAATTACTAAAAAAATGAAAAAAACGCACCCCAGTGACAAGTAATAACCCCTTGGAGGACCAAGGGGTTAGTTTTATAATTAAATATTTCATATAAATTGTGATTCAAAAAACGCCATTATAAACTTGTTCTTCCGCTATAACCGTGTCTATGAGGATTAGTACCATTTATAGTAGTAAAACCGCTAAACTCATGATAATGACCGCCGTTAGGAAGGGGAATAGCTGGACCGGTAACTCCACGAATCTCATGTCGATGTTGATCATCGACTGATGTAAAAGTAAAGTATCTATGAGTGTGTGGTACACCACTTGGAGCTGGTTCAGTAGTTCCGGCATATCTGTGATTATGTCCTACATCAAAAGAAGTGACGCCTCTAAATTCGTGGACATGAGCAGGAACGGGTCTTCCATCCCATTGAGTAATAAAAAGCTGATGGGAATGCATAGGGTCAGAATCGTCTGAATGATACATGAACCCGGAAACTGGTATTTCCAATAGTATAACTCCTTTTTGCTTTTTCAATACTATATGTATTGGAGGGAAAAAGGTTTCAAACTTATGTCGATAAAGAGGTTTGTTTGTAAAAATACGCCACACCTTTTGATTTATCATATCAGTGTGAAACTGCACCCAAGATATACAATCTTTAGGGGGAATTATCCTCATTTCAGTTGTTTTATTTACGACATATACAAAAAAACATTCCATCTTCTATTAGTAGATACATCTTTGGAAAAACACCTAATTTATTTAGGTGTTTTTCTATGTACTACGCTATTCGGATAATTCATCTTCAACTAATAGGGTTTATTCCAAACGAATTAACGCTGAAGTTTAGCAATGTTTAGTCTAGGCGTATGTACGGACTGTCACTCCTTACATCGCATAACCTAAAATGAGATCAAAAGGAGGTAAAAATAATGACACGATTTGATTACGATCGACATGACAGAGACGATGATGACTACGAGTATGACGGTTATGGGAGACGCCGCAGAAGACGACGTCCACGATTTCAATACCCAATTTATCCAATCTACCCAATCTACCCAATCTACCCGCCATACCCACCATACCCACCTTACTATCGCTATCCATACTACAACCGTCCTTATGGCTATTAATAAAGATGCCTACTCTCTAAAAATATGATTTGGTAATTTCATTCTTAAACAATACTGTCTGAAAAAAAAGGGATTGCTTCGGTAATCTCAAAATACATGATTTTATCCATCCTATACTATACAAATATTTGGGATGTGATCATGGTGTTTGGCTTTTTATATATTTTGAAAAACATATCTTACAGGGAGCCTGATTGCTCCCTTTTTTAATATATATTTCAATTCAATTAAATTTTAGAAAGAGATTTATCGGGTATTTATTCGAATTTCTTAGTTTTGTATCATGGGACAATTTCAAAAACAGTACCTTTGTTAAAATCAGTCACATTCATAGAGCCGTAAACACCTAAATATAGTCTAGTTTGATCCAGATTCGATCCTAAACTAACATAATAAGATGATTCAGATCCGAAATTATAATCTGTTTGAATCACACTAAAATCATTTGGTTTACTATCTGTTCTTACCCTAGAATAAGCTAAAACCCCTCTACCTGGAGATTGGGATTCCTCATCCCGGGCAAGATCGGTAAACACAACGCTTCCCGTTAAATCGGGGATTCCGTTCCCCATATAGGCTTGCACACCTGTAAGTGCAGTTCCTCCAAACTTATCGGTTCGAGGGTCTTTATGAAAATAACTGGTTAAAGGCTGTAGACGACTCGATGAAGTTTTTACTGCTTCATTGTAATAAGCGGTTGTTTTCTCATCCAAAGTCGGATTTGCAGCGCAGCCCCTTATAATCGAAGTAGGAAAAGTACCTTCCCACCCTCGCCAGCCAAAGTTAATAAATCCTTCATGGTCAGGTTCAGATTTCATTAAGGAAGTTTGAATAAGCTGAGTAACTGGTATTGGTTTATAATGCACAAATGAAAAAATCGCCTCTTCCAAATCCTGTCCGACATTACCCACGTATTTGATATACTGATTATAAAACCTTTGAAATGAAATACCTGGTATATTCCGAACACCTTTGGCGATTACTGTAAGTGTTTCCTGAATAGGGACGGGCAATTCATTAAAACGTGTGGCTACGGGGGGATTATAGATAAATGTATTCTTAACTACATCAATTTCGATTATTTTCCCAGCTATCTCCATATCATTCTGGCTTAAATTAAATGGATCATAGCCTGATCCACCATCTCCAGTTGTTAAAACAAGTTTTCCTGATTCAGGTGAGAAGTTTAAGCTATTGACACCATTATGATTTAAAAAAGGTCTTCTTAAATTTAGTAATGTCCGTCGTTTTTGAGGTTGACCATTCGATTGTAAAATCCATTCTTCAACCGTATCAATATGATCATAGCGAGTTTCTCTGTTTATCCACTTTAGGTTTAAAGTTTTAGGATTACACGGGTTAGGCTCAAAAGAATCAGGAAGCGCACCAGGCCCTTGTGTTCCAGCTACTGAATAATGAAGATAAAACAGACCATTATAATGAAAATCAGGATGAAAGGCTAGACCCAGCAATCCCCGTTCATCATATCCACCACCAGAAGCACCTAGTTTTATGATTCGAGAGCGAATATCTAAAAAAGTTCTAATAACTCCGTTACCTATGTAAAAGATCTCTCCAACCTGGGTTGCAATAAATAACCTTTCAATTGATTCACCTGGAAGTATGGTTGTTTTCAAAACGGTGGGTAAATTGAGATTATTTACAATGGGTCGTAAACGAACCTTAACTTTTATCAACTAACAATACACTCCTTCAAGTTGTTATCTTTTATAAGAATATGATTTGAACTGTTATGTTAGTACCAAATTAGGACCGGGGAATCTGACAAGGCATAGCAATAATTTCCGAACCAACGTCGGAGGAATCCAGGATAGGGAACTTAGGGGATGACTCATTCATTTTCTTGAATTGTAAACAACATACGAGATCGACTATTATTGCTGCAATAACACCTGTTCCAGAAAATATGAAAAGGTCGGGCATCTGCTTACAATTGAATAGTTTAAAGTTAGAAGCATTTCTTTGTAATGGAAATGTTTTTTTATTTCTGGAAATGAAAATGATAACAACAATAAAATAGTGGTATTGAATAAAAGTTTATTGTTAAACGATATATTATGTGCTAATATAAAAGTGACAATAAATATGTGAGGTGCTTTTTATGAAACGAGGATCAACACTTTTTTTGAAGTTAGCTGTTATTCTTATGGGAATTCCTGTTCTTGCTTTATGTCTGTTTTTGTTGCCCCAAATAGCGAGTGAGGCAAATGAAGCAGCAGAAAGAGGTTCGGATTTAGCTTTTGTAGTATATGGTCTTTTAATGATTATGTATGTTTCAGCAATCCCATTTTACTTCGCTTTGTTTCAATCTTTTAATCTTTTAAGCTATATTGACAAGAACCAAGCTTTCTCGCATTTATCTGTAGGAGCTCTAAAGAAAATCAAAAACTGTGCCATTATAATCAGTGGCTTGTACTTGGTAGCTCTGCCTTTCGTTTATATTATGGCGGAGGTGGACGACGCACCAGGTCTAATAATAGTCGGAATGGTCCCTATTTTTGCTTCCATGGTGGTTGCCTTCTTTGCTGCAGTTCTTCAAAGGCTTTTAAAAGAAGCTATAGATATAAAAGAGGAAAATGATTTAATAGTCTGAGTTGAGGTGAATAATATGGCGATTATAATCAATATTGACGTGATGCTCGCTAAAAGAAAAATGAGTGTGACGGAACTATCGGAGAGGGTCGGAATCACGATGGCAAATATTTCGATTTTGAAAAATGGCAAGGCTAAAGCAATTCGATTATCCACTTTAGAGGCGATTTGTAAAGCTCTTGAATGTCAGCCTGGCGATCTATTAGAATACAGAAGTAACGAGGACTCTTAAGGATAATCATTAATTAAACAGGTGTTATACCACCTATTTAAAAAGATAAAAGGTGAGGATCATGATCAGAGAAATACAGATTTATATCCTTTTAACTGATACAGGGACGACTTTAAATAGGCTGATTAAGTCCTATACTAAAAAAACGTATAATCATGCTTCAATCGCCTTTGATGCGGAATTAATTGAGGTATATAGTTTTGGAAGAAAAACAGCGAAAAACCCTTTTATAGGAGGGTTTGTTAAAGAAGATATTCATTCCGTCATATTCAAACAAGCCTATTGTGCAATCTATTCTTTAACCGTAACAAATGATGAATTTCAAAGGATGTCTCAATATATCCAAGAAATTGCAGCCAAAAAGGAACACTACCGTTATAATTTTATTGGATTATTTGGTGTGATGTTTAAAAAACCGATAATAAGAAAGAATGCTTTCTTCTGTTCTCAGTTTGTGGCTACTGTCCTAAAGGAAAGTAAGTCCATTTACTTTGAAAAAGATCTTTCTCTGATCGAACCAAGTGAATTGCCTCATTCGGCAAATTTCCAATTGATTTTTGAAGGTAAATTAAAAGATTATCAAAACGGACTTATGAACGAAAGCATCCATGTTCGTTATCCGGTAGTTCCGATTGAAATGTGATTCTGTGTTATTACACTTAGCCTCACTAATAACGCTAACTAATCTGCATTCGACATGAAAAAGGACATTCTGACAACTTTCAATAAAATTAATTTATTATAAATTACGAGGCGAGGTTATGGGTGGTATGAAGTAACCTCGTCATATCTAAAAGAAAAAGCGTTACTCCAATCATTTGGGGGACGCTTTTTTGTGTGCCCATCATGGGCGTAATCTATAGGGTGCAAGTCCCGAACAAGTAAAGGTTAGCTTACTGCTAAAGAAGTTTTTCAAAAACGGTTGGGTATTATTCTACTTGCCCCTAATTTGATTATACAACTAAGTGAAGACTATCCTGTCCATTATTACCCCCTCCCTCAGGTGATTTTTCAAGTTTACGTAATTACTCTAAACAGATGTCCAATCACTATTCATCTTAAGTTCATATGTTATAAATGTAAGCTAAGCTTAACAAAACAAGGAGAGAGGTGTTATAAATGGGAAATTATTCTTATAAAAGGAATTGCTCATGTGATAAATGCGAGAAGAAAAAAGACGTTGAGAAACATGAGAAACATGAGAAAGATGAGAAACATGAGAAAGTTGAGGATCGCTGTAATGGCTGCTTTTGTAATCAATTAAGATGCTTACAAATGGGGACTGCGGTTACCTTATATCTAAGTAGTGGAGCGGTGTTTATTGCAACTTTTAATAATCTAGACGAGAAGAGTTGCTGTGCATACTTTGTCACTGCTGGTCTTCCCCTTATTGTGGATTGCCAAAACATTGAAGCTATTACAATCCCTTAATTGCAGACTGAATTATAAGGGGGACCTCTTTCTTTATGAAAGTGGTCCTTCTTCAATTAATCAAATTTCTTATTGTGCAGTTTAGGTAGACAGAGTCATTTCGCGGATCCATTCTTCTATCCAATCAACTAAAACAACCTGCCTACAATTAGAAAAAACTTTGTCTTATCGGAAAATCGCGACCCATAAACCATTCTTACTATCAGTTTCCCCAACGCCTTCATTAATGTAAGTAACCTTGAAATCAAACCGGCAAAATCACTCAGTGATGCCATTATTTTTTGTAATTGTAGGAATATTTGACGGAGGTTTATAAATGCAGATAGGAAGTACTACTGACAATTCATAAAAGCGGCCATCAACTCATTTGAGTTGTTGGTCGCTTTTAAATCTGTTCTCTTCGCAATGCTTCCTGTATTGATTGTAGGTCCGACTCAGTAAGGTCAGGCCGCTCTATAAAAGGATCTTCAGGGCCTCAATATGTTCCGCGGGCATCGTCGACTTGGCTCATTTTTAGCACGTTAGGGGGAAAACAGTTTTATGGTTGCTTAACGCCACATACTTTTAAGTAGCCTGCGGTATTTATGCTTCCTTATCCGTCCAGCTTCTCTACTAAATACCAATAGGAGCTTATTATGTAGATGAGCTTTTGTTGTAAACGACCAACTATTTTCGAAACTGCTGAAATCAATTAGTTGATCCCAATATCTAACTGTCTATAGACTAGAATTAAGCTTATAGAAGTAGAACAAAAAAAGCCCCTTTTCAATGTTGAGGAAAGGGGTATAAAAAATTTTTCTATCCACTTTTAATTGGTTTTTATTGCTATGGTAGTGTGTTATTACTCGATAGTTATACCTGCGCTTGCAGTACCTGTAGCCACAGCAGCAAGGGTGCTTCCAGATAATGAATACACCATTAGTAAACGATCACCTACTGCGACCGGTACAGGTGGGAAAGTCGACGACGCTCCAAAAATTGTGGTGCCTACGACGAGACCACCTAGAGGTGGAGCTAGATTTACACTTGCACCAGTAGGGGTGAAGGTATTACTTCCTGCCGGAGCACGATAGATTTGGGCATTGACGGTTGCAGTTTCACCAACAGTAAGTGCAACTGTTGTAGTGAAAGATGCGGAAATAGCGGTTATGCTACCTGGACGCGGTACTGAAAAAGCTTCGTTTATCAGACCTGTCAAGTTTATCGTTAGACCAAGAGCGACTGGACTCGGAACGGCAGTGCCAAATCCAATGAACCAAGGAATACCGACCAATCCACCTGCTAGAGAAGTCAAAACAACAGGTGTTAGACCAGAAGCATACGGGATAATTGAACCACCCCTAGACGGGTTTTGGGGTATACAAGCCGCGTCAATTGCTGTGAATGGTCCAAAATTGCACCGGACCTCTCCTGTATTGAACCCGTGGCAACCAGAACTACCGTGATTAGATCCACCACATCCACTACAGCCATACTTTCGAGAATTATTATAAGACATGTTAACACCTCCTTTCTCTGCTATTCTATTCATGGAATAGCAGGGCGGACGGGCAATCAGCTTGTTTCTATCAGTTTTTATTTATTGCAACGTAATGCGGCTTCCTTAAAACATCATTCTAACTTCCAAAATGATGCAGTATGGACAGTTGAATTTCACTAGATTGTTTAAGTTCAAAAAACAGCCGCCTGACATTAAGTCAAGGCGGCTGTTTTTAATAGGTTACGCAATTCGTTGGTTCAAGAAGTTTCATATGAAAGGGAATTATTGCTTCTTGCGAAAGAAATCGAAAAATCGTGACGTCTCTTTATTTTTATGTTGTTGTCGTTTCATTTCATTAGGAATTTCAAAGGGCTCTTTTTCCACTTGGTTTGAAGATATATTACCCACTTCATCAGGAATCTCGATTGGCGCTTTGTTCTCATCGATTGAAGCTACATTATCCACTTCATCGGGAATCTCGATTGGCGCTTCTATCTCTTCAATTGTAGCTACATTATCCACTTCATCGGGAATCTCGATTGGCGCTTTTACCTCTTCGATTGTAGCTACATTATCCACTTCATCGGGAATCTCGATTGGCGCTTTTAACTCTTCGAATGAAGCTATATTATCCACTTCATCGGGAATCTCGAATGGCGCTTTTATCTCTTCGGTTGAGGCTACATTATTCATTTCATCGGAAGTCTCATTTGGCGCTACTTCATGAAAATTATTGATGTCCTCGTAATTTTGTTCAGGATAGCCATCGGTTAAAATGAATGATTTGTTTTTATTTGTTATTACCGGGTACGATTTCCCCACTGACTTATTGATTGATTGTGTAGCACTGTTTTTATAATGGCCAAAGTGTGTCTGATTAGGAGAAATGCTGTTTGACGGAAATCTTTGTTTTCTAAAATGCTGCCGCTCTTCTGGATGAGTTTTTGGAATTGCAATGCTTTCTGAAGTTGTCGAGCTGGTTGGTAAATCTTCATTTTTTTTTGCTTCAATCGCAAATGTTCGGAGTTGTTTATATGTTGGTGGGAGGTTCGATTTTCGAATAGAAGGAACATGTGGTTGGTCCGTGGTATTAGTAACTTCTACTTTTATAAGATTCATTTCAATCTCCTTGTTTTCATTTGTAGAGTTCAAGGGATGTTGTGAATTATCCAGAGTATCTATTTCTTCTAAAAGGTTATTACGATCATCTTTATTTAATTTATTTATGATTAATGAAATATCTTGATTCAACTCCTTGACAGTTTGGTTAAGTGAGTCGATCTGAACCGAAAAGTTTTTAACTTTTTGCTCATACTCCTCAATCTCCATACTCTGTTTATCTTTCATTACTTCTTCTAAATTAGCAATTTGCGTTTTAAAACCGATTAATTCATTTTTCATGAATAGATTATCGCCTATTGAATTTCCTGTTTTCAATGTAGTTAATGTTTCCCTATAGTTTGCGACTTTCTGTTTCAGTTTTTCAATGTCATGAGCGGAGTACAACTTAGAATCTCCCATCTCTTTTCACTCCTTTGCTGTACATTACTATACTATTAATGGTGTTTTCATTGCGTGACAATTCTCCTGGGTTGTACATTTTCGCAAATACTTTCATAAGCCAAATTTTGCCCATACACTAGCTTAATTACATCATATGATACGAACGAGAGATAAAAAAAACTTGGAGGTGTCTGCAAAGATGCAAGAGAAAAAGTTGTGCGAGGGTCAAGAATTAATTTGTATAAATGTCGACAAGGTGTACGACTGGATTGTTAAAGAAATGTCGTTTGACGTTACACCAATAGGAGCAATTACATTTACTCCTACGGTACCAGCGGGTACATCGCTTGCAGGTGCGATCGTTACATGTAATGTGACACCTGATCCAACCACTCCGGTCGTGATCTTAGGACGGGAGAATCGCGTATTTTGCATTGATGGAGAGAATGTTGTTCTTCAGCAGCTTAATATCCGTAAGAACTTTGTGGTTAGACTTATCGTGACTTTACCAAACGGTTTGGTGTTCACTAGTACACTTCCAACAGCAGGTGTAAATCCAACTCTGTTGATTTCCCGCTGTGAACAACTCACTTTATGTGCACCTGAAGGAACAGATGTTTCAATTACATTCACGGATATAGACTGTTTCATTTGTTCTCCCGGAACTCTCGCTCTTACAACTGGTGGTACTATCACATTCACGGGTCTAACACTCGCAGTAAGTACTTGCCAAAGCATCCAATCGACATTCCCGGTAACTGTCGAGTTTTTGGCTGATTTCTGTGAACCAAGGGAAGATTTACCGACTGCTTGCCCAGCGCCACTTCGTCCGAAACAATGCCACGCTATTTTCCCAGACGACGGCCACGGTCACAGTAATGGTTGTCACTAATAGAGATTAATGGTGATAATGAGTAATCATCTAACATATCTTAAAGAGAGGAATTCCTCTCTTTATTTTTTTTGAGAAAAGGGGTAGGGAATGATGACAAGCGATAGGAATGAAGTGAAAACGAAGATTGCGGAACTTCAACATCAAAAAAAGTCATATTTACATGAAATTAAAAAGTTGGTAGCTGAGCTCAATGATCCTGCCAGAGTGACAATAATAAGCTATTTTACTCATTCACTTAACATCTCTCACAATCCTGACCAGGAGAGCTTATGTCTTGGTTCTTACCATATACATAACACGGGGAATCAGGCAATTACAAATCCCACTGTGTGCATAAAAGTTTCTAAAGAGTCTCCCTTCTCCTTTTCCGGGAGGTACGTTTATGACAATTTTAAGAAGTCATTGAAGGTTGCAGATGGATGGGAGCGTACTAATGAAAAAACGGATAAAGAGGAATTTTGGCTTAAACCTTTAGGGAGAGTATCCATCGAACCTAATGAGACCCTTTCATTTTCAAACTTCCAGATTACATGGTCTCCTGAAGAGTCTTATGCAGGCAGTATCACTGCATTTATGTATAGTGATCAATTTAAAGATGGAATTGCTGTCATTAACCCGATCAATCTCAATGGAACCGTCAGCATAGAGGGGGCTGGAAATGAGTGAAATAGATGAAAATGAATTAGTAATGAAGCATGCAATCCGCCAATTTATGAAAAACCAACTTACCGAAATGAAAGAAGATAAACAGGAAAATGATAATAGCTTTGTCTTTTTAGAAAAGAGTACATTGAATAGGGTGCTTACCTATTTGTTTATGAACGGAGAGCGTCGAAATAATGGAGAAGTGAATGAAGAATCTCAAGTGAGGATTTTAGAGGAACTTGAACAGTTCATTGCGGACAACAAAGAAGATTTTGAGGAAATCATCACATTACTTAAAGAAAGAATCTAATTTCATCTGATACAGCCTTTTGCCTCGATAATAGCTGCGATGGGAGGGAATGATGTGAATGGTGAAAATATCAAAAATAATGATCCTCTGCAACTTCAACAAATGATCATCTTTTTAAAGGCAGAATTAGCTAAACAAAAATCGGAAGTTAAAAAATATCAAGACAGCTATCACTATTCAGTAGTAGAAAACCTTGAGCAAGAAAATCTGCAATTAACGAACGAAAAAAAGGAACTAGCTGAGGAGTTAGTGAAGTTAAATCAAGAATTTGAAAAGCGGCTTAATATTTATAAAGGACCAGTCCAATTGCAAGGATTGCAAGGGAAAAGATACATTACTTCTATTGATACCTTTCAGAAAACAAACACAGATCTACTACCAATTAGCAAACAGTTAAACGAAGTGATTAATAAATTGAAAGACGGAGTTAATACCGATCAACATAGATACAAAAAACATGATAAGCAAGTTTCTTCTATTCATAAAAAACTCACGAATAATAAAACGACTATAGAACAACTCGAAAATAAGCTTGTAGATCTTATTCAAGAAATAAATAAGCAAGTACATATCCAAATGGGGAAAATAGATAGTACCAACGAAGTGCGTGCTCAGTACGAGAAAGAAAGACAACGCTTAATAGAAGAAGTAAAAGAAAAAAACAGTATTATAGGGAAACTCCAATATGAAATATCAAATTTAAAACAACAAAATGACAAGCTTAGTGAGGCCATTGCAATAGAAGAAAAAAATCTAACTAATAAAACGACGATAGACCAGCTCGAAAATAAGCTTGTAGAACTCATTCAAGAAGAAAATAAACAAGTACACTCCCAATTGGAGAAGTTAGACATAGCCAACAAAGAGCGTAGCCAATCCGAGAAAGTGAGACAACGATTACTACTAGAAATAGAAGAAAAAAATAATGCAATAGGAGAGCTTCAACATGAAATATCAAATTTAAAACAACAAAATGACAAGCTTAGTGAGACCATTGCAATAGAAGAAAAAAATCTAACTATTAAAACGACAATAGACCAGCTCGAAAATAAGCTTGTAGAACTCATTCAAGAAGACAATAAACAAGTACACTCCCATCTGAAGAAGTTAGAGATAGCCAACAAAGTGCGTAGCCAATCGGAGAAAGAGAGACATCGTTTACTACTAGAAATAAAAGGAAAAAATAATACAATAGGAAAGCTTCACCATGAAATATCAAATTTAAAAAGACAAAATGACAAGCATAGTGAGGCTATTGCAGTAGTAGAAAAAAAACTGAACGAAAAGAACGAAAGTCGAGAAGATCCCGACTCGCTCTCTTTAATAAGTACGACCATTATCGATTCTGAAGAACTTATACAATTAGACCACCAAATAAAAGAGGTATTGACTAAATCGTTGGAGTTTGAAGAAGAATTAGATGCTAAGTTACTTGTTATTAATACTTTGGAACATAAATTAAATCAGCTTACTGTAGAAATTGAGGGAATTAAATTTTTTAGTATAGAGGGTCGGATTTCAAAAGAATCTTGATCATTTACAGACTCTTAAAGGCATCTCATTAGCTGACTAAACTATTGAGTGGCCTTTTTTGTATTTCATTTTTGCGGAATTTCCAAGTCATGTTTCTATAGCTCTGTTTCTCGAGAATTCCTATGATATTATTTCCATTTATGAGAAAAATAAAACAATATTTAAATATTTAGGGTATTTGACTATTCTAAATCCAAATAAAATGTTAATATTCAGAATAGGCGCATTCATTGAATAGGATAATCTGCCAAATTAAAACATTTTAATAGAGGAGGAAATGAGATGTTGAATATAACAGAGAAAAGCAAATTTTCCGGATATCCACAACAGCCCCATGGTGGGAGTTTGGTAGACAAAGTGGTAACTGGTCTAGCGTTAGAAGAGGATTTGGTCAAAGCAAAGCAGCTACCAACCATTATGGTGGATATGGAAGCTGTCATTACGCTTGAAATGATTGCGACGGGCGTCTTGTCTCCTAATGAGGGTTTTATGAAAGAAATTGACTATAATTCCGTTCTTACGAAAGGGCGGTTAGATAATGGGTTAATTTGGCCGGCACCTTTGAGTTTTGCTCCAACTGGTAATCGTAACAAAGAAGTGGTCCAATCACTTTCGATTGGGGATGAAGTAACACTTGCTGATGAAAACAAAGAGCCTGTGGCTATTCTCATAATAGAGGATATTTTTGAGTACGATAAAGAATATCGTGCTTCTCATCTCTTTGGCACGACAGACCGTGATCACCCAGGTGTAGATGCGATTTATAGGCGGATGGGTGACGTCGCGTTAGGGGGACCCATCAGATTATTGCGACGTGCTGATTGGGGACCATTTGAGAAACTTCGTTTGGAGCCAAAAGATACTTGGCATGATTTTTATGAAGTAAAGAAGTTTCGTTCGGCAGCAGGATTTATCACGGGTGCCAATCCTTTACACAGAGGCCATGAATATATTCATAAGAATGCTTTAGAAGAAATAGATGGCTTGCTTCTTCAACCATTAGTTGAAATGGCTAAACGAGAGTATACACGCCATGAGTTTCGTATGCTGTCTTATCGAAGTGTATTAGATACGTATTATCCAAAAGGTCGATCAATTCTAGCTCCCCTGAGAGTGACTTATATTTTTGCAGGACCACGGGAAACTGTGTTACATGCTTTAATTATGAAGAATTACGGTTGTACTCATGCACTAATTGGTCGGGATCATGCGGGAATAGGTGATTATTACGACAAGTATGCCAGCCACAGTATATTTGATGAGTTTGATCCGGCAGAGCTAGGGATAGATATTCGGCTTTACCACGAAGTCTTTTACTGCACACGTTGTGATAGTCCTGCGACTGGCCAATCTTGTCCACACGACGAAAGCTATCGGATAAACATTTCGGGCACAGGTATTCGAGAAATGCTCCGTCATGGAATTATGCCGCCAAAAGAAATTGTAAGACCTGAATCTGCCCGAATTGCCTTGCAGGGAATTCAGCCTAAAGGACTTGATGATAGTGAAAATGCCATATCACCCGTAGGAAAAACAATTAAAAGTATGTTCCCATTCTATTTAGAAAGAACGAGGCTTGGTGGACGTAAGCGCGTTACCCCTTTAACAGAGGGAGAATTGACCAACCTGGATTTAGAAGAGGTTAACCTGGATGTCCGTGCCAATGCGGATCGAATTTATCGAGAAGTTTACGAAGAGTATAGTAGTGTTGGCGACACGAATCGTAGTTTGCAATCAGAATGGGTAGCAGATGCTCGAGAAGCATTACACTTACAACAGCAAATGGTAATTCAGGATTTGGAAGAGAAAGTTGGACAAGCTCCAATTGCTGCTTCCGATGAATTCATGTACCAAGACAAGGAAGAGTCTAAACTAGAACTTGAAGTAGCTAAAAAGATTCTTGCAGACCTTCCAAAGGTACTTCGCTCAGATAATCTAAAATATCGTAATTGGAACCACTTACCCTATAATCGTTATCGTGGTAGCGATGATCCAAATGAATAATAGATAAAGGATTTGTAATACATCCGCCAAGATACAAAGTCTGTAGAATAATACAGTTTTTCTTAGAATTAATCTCATTCCCTCCTACTGGCTTTATTTAAATAAAGTTTATGAATATACGAAAGAACAGTACATTCATGACTTAACAAATAAAGCAAAACGTAAGCTTGGGAATAGGGTTAAACGTGCAAAAGAAAAAGGTGGGGACTATTATACGCCGCAACGACTCCATAAGATGCAAAATGCTTGGAATGCATCCACTTGATAACATTGAAACATATGGTTAAGCTGTATGCCTTAATAGGGCACGTACGGTTTGATAAAGGGGAAGCCATGAAAATGGCTTCCCTACTTTATTTACTTCCAAAACATCAAGAAGATTACGGCGATACAGTGTGAAATGTTCCACTTAAACGACGCAGTTTAGTTGAAGAAGAATTAGAATAGAAGGTTACCAGCAACTTGAAGCGAGAAAATTTCTGGCAGCATATATCCCCATTCATCTAATTTTGCGTTATTTCCCGATTTTTCTAACAAGGCTTTCATCGTTTCTAGACCAATGATGATTTCTGACATCTTTTCTTGGATATGTTGATACTCGCTAATTTTAATCGTTTCGATAAGAAGCTCAGCAATACCTAAGACGAACTCTGTTTTCACAATTTGTCTAGTCAATACTTGGTGCTTAGTAAAGGGATGGAAAGAGCTTTGAATTGGGAATTCTTCGGCTACCTCCGCATTGTTGTAATAAAATACCCTATGCCAAGGTACTAATACATTGTCAAAGACAACGATAGAATCCATTTCTTCAAACCGCGAGCTTAAAGGATGATTAAATGAAGATTGGCCTCCGATGAATTTATCCCTGCAAATAAACTTTAATCCTTTCGTGTTAGAAGGGATAGAAAAAGCAAAAGCTTCATCTTCATTAAATAAAAATTTACCAACGCTAAATACTAATACTTCATCTGTTAAACCACCTTGCGTAGCAAGAAGACGGGCACCTTTAATGATAATTCCTTCCTCATTTTTATCAATAACTTTTGCGGCGATTGGCTCATCGGTATTTTCAAAGTAGACATGAGAACGATTCACTTGTGGAGAAATAAATGTATGTGTAAACGACAGGTCATTTTCGAAGGCGTTTATTTAACCGCGTGAGTACTGAAGCTAAATGTGTTTGGGCATCTTCAAGGTTCGCAAATCCATAATAATTCGAGAGATTCAACATTCCATCTGTGACTATAAGTTCAGTAGCAATAAATGATTTCACCACTGTACGTATATTATCATAAGTGAAAATCGAAGAAACAAATCCGATGTGTTCGATAAGTTTTGTATGTACATCCTGAACGCAGATTAAGGTTTCTGATTCATAAAGGAACGCATAACGATAATTTCTATAGGCGAGAGTAAAAACAGCAAGTGAATAACTTTTCTGCTTCCCGTCTATTAATAATTTCAATTCTCCCCAGTCAAATTTTATTCCCCGGCCTGCGGAATAACGCTGGCGAATAAAGACTTCTTTTTGCCGGGATTCTTCGACATAACAAAGTTCCGCACCGTCGTATAGCCAATATCAAACCCTTCATCCAGTAATTTCTCAAGCATATCAACTATCTTCATTTGTTGTTTACTCATATTATTTTGGCGTGTCCATTCATTTTCCTAGAAGAAAAATTTAACATAGTCATAATTTCTGATGTTAATTTACGCTTGATTCCTTCTCTTTTTATATAAGTTGGCGTTGCCGTAATATCTTCCGGAACTGGAAGGTTACGTGTGTCGATGAATTTACTTTTTTCAAAAGCCCTAATATATTTTGCAGCAGTATCTCTTGAAATATTTAATTCTTTAGCAATTTGTCTTGGAATTTTTCTCACGTAGATATAGCTTAATAATAGTTTGCTTCATTCTCAAAGTGATCACTCCTGCTTTCCTCCTAACAATTCGTTAGGATTATTTTTTTACAGAAGTGGCACACTTTTAAGTCAACATATACACTTTTTTAGCACAAACAGATATGACTTCTATGGCATACTCTAAAGAAACTGGTAAAGGAGGTGATTGATTTGTCATGTGAAGGAAAAAAAAATAAAAAATGCCATAAAATTCACAGACTTCCCACACCACCGAAGCAAAATTGCAACTGTCCTCCGGGACCACCAGGACCACCAGGACCACCAGGAGGAGCATTAGCTTTTGCAGATTTTTTTGCGTTGATGCCACCTGATAATGCAGCAACAGTTGCTGTTGGTGGAGACGTGGATTTTCCGCAAAATGGACCTACTAGCGGAACGGATATTGTTCGGGTTACTATCGATTCATTTAGCTTGTCTGCAATTGGCACCTATCAGGTTTTGTTTCAGGTGAGTGTGACTGAACCGGGACAACTGATTTTAACTCTAAATGGTGCAGACCTACCCTATACGGTGGTTGGGCGAGCAACAGGCACTTCTCAGATAGTAGGAATGGCTCTTGTGCAAACAACAGTCAACAATTCAATACTTACTGTACGAAATCCTGCTGGTAATTCCACGGCGCTTACCATCACTCCTGTCGCTGGAGGAACAAGGCCCGTCTCAGCACACCTTGTTATCACGCGACTCCAATAGACCTGGAAAGTAGAATGATCTAGTCTGTTTTATTAAGTTTGAAAGTAGTGATAAAGAAAGCTCATCTCTTGTTTATAAAGGTTTGAGTGAATGATATAAAAGTTGCGACAATACTTCTTAATGCTAAGCAAATGGACCTTCTGTATATTGAAGGTCCATCTGCATTTTATTTTCCAGGCATCATTGTTTCAAAACTCATTACTATATTATTAAAAATCTCAAACAAAGTGATTTTTAGCGTATTAACCTTGAAGATATAACCTGCCTACAGGAGCAGTTCGTTAGGTGAAAGCCAGTCGAAAGCATCAGGATTCTCAATAATATTTACAATTGATATGCCAATATTATTATTATTATTATTATTATTATTATTATTATGTCGATTTTTAGAATGTCATTATTGAATCATGTACAAGTACCGAATGTCAATATTAATTTAAAAGGGGCTAGTTGACCGAACAACTGAGGGGAAATTTGCAGGTTTTGTAGTTTCGATAGTTTCAGAAAGATCAATCGGACCATATGAACTTAGTATAGATTTCCAAAGGCACTTAGTGCAGATAATCTGAAATATCGTAATTGGAATCACTTACCCTATAATCGTTATCGTGGTAGCGATGACCCAAATGAATAATAGTTAAAGGATTTGTAATACATCCGCCAAACGGGTTTCCAATTGGCGGATGTTTATGTTTGACCTTTAATTTACCGTATTGGGAATCAAGGCATGTTTACTCTACGGCAATCATAAAGTCTATAGAATTGTTACCAATTGCCAATTGAGAGGTCGGGGATTAATAGTTGGATGGGAATGAAATAGTTACTATTCACAATGGGTATTATTCAACCAAACACGCAGAGCTTTGATTTTGAATCTCCAGTTAAAAGAGAAGAACTAGCTGTTTGGTATATACGCGTCCTCAGACTTGAAATTATCCTTAGAGACTTTACAATAATCGTAAAACAATCCTGATTTTACGCAGAAAAAACAGACTGAATTCTATCCAGAACCAACTATACAGAAGTGAAAAACCAAAAATAATTAGGAGAATGGGCATATCAATTGAGGAAGTGACCGCCGGACCGAAAACAGGAAAGCCCAACCCGTATAATGGGATGCAAATACCTATAAATAACAGAGAACCATTTACTATTAAGATTGCCAAACGACGATGTAGAGCGAGAACCGTCCATCCAAGTCCCAATCCAAGTAGCCCTGTTGTAAAAGGGAAAATTACTAACTCACTTGGCTGAAGCAATAATAATGATAAAACTGTTAGTGCATATGCTAGTAATCCGGAACGGAGTGAAATCAGTGTAGCTAGAAAAATAGGGAGAGATGCGAAGGGGCTAAAGAAATAACCGATACCCGGTAAAAATCCCCCTGCCGACTGTAAAACTGTTGCAAGTGCCGCCAACAATGCAGTCAAAATCATTTTTTTTAGAGGCGACCATTTCATAAAAATTCCATGAACATCCTTTGCGAAGGATGGTATAGGTTTAATGAAATACACAATCTCTCTCCTTTGTTCTTAGTCCTATCCCAATAGTATATAAAGAGGCACACCTGTTGATGAACTAAGATAACTAGTAAGTAATTTAATCACACACAGAGCGCTGAGTGTATAGTATGTTTAGAAACATTTGAATTGAACGATCTCTCTAGTGCCCTTTAGTATACTAAGGCACTAAAGGGTGTGTACCTCTCATTTTTGTGGTGTGTGGTTTATAATGAATGATTCAAGAGCATTCGGCAGTATTCGTGCTCAAATTCAATTCTTGGATACAGTTGTTTTTAACTTTATTGAATTCTAAAAGATACAATCTGTTTCTGCTAACGTATAATTTAGAATCAAAAACAGACACTCTTTACTAAAAAGTGTCTCAGACTGTAGATAAAAGGGCTGGAAATCAAATTGATTTCCAGCCCTTTTGTCTTTTTAATGTTTTGTTTGCGAAAAATAGCCATACTCCATCACTATTTTTATTTCTATTACGCCCTAGCTGGCGAGCTTCTTAAGATCTTGGGTAGAGAAAGTTAGCATCGCCTGCATAGAAAAATTTTTAAGCCCTCTAAGGGTTGTCCACCGCATACCATGCTTCTCTTTGGCATCGGCAAAGACGCGTTCGACCGTCTCTTTGCGCTTCCCATATATTTCTTTGATTTCATTTCATAGTGGTGTCTCAAGTCCTCCACTACATCCAGATAGTCTTGCCAGATGTGTCGCTGAATCTTCCAAATACCGAATATAGGTCCTCAACCAATGGGTAAATGAAGGAGAACTCAATTGTCGCGTCTAATTTACGGACCAGATGGTCATGTGGAACTAGTTGCTCGATCGTCAGTATTTCCATCTGCTCCCGTTCATTGATTTGATTCATCATATCCATCACCTCATTTGATATTTAGGAAACACTGTTGATTGGAGCGGAAAGCGTCCGCTCGCAGCGGAAATCAACATTTCAGGCTATATTCCATTGTAAAAGAAAAAAGACTGTAGGCAAACACCATAATTTCTGGAGTTTGCCTACAGTCTGAGACACTCTTTAATAAAGAGTGTCTGTTTTTAGTGTGCCCGGCATGGGCTATAACTTGGTGGTGAAAGTCCACTACAGGCTTGGCAGTAGGAACTGTTAGCTCAAGGCAAGGGTGTCCACCGTGAGGTGGAATCTGAAGGAAGCCGGCGGCAAAATCCCGAACTGACGGACAGAAACTGTATATAAGGCTGAATTGGAATGGATGAGTTTGCTAAACATAACGAAGTCCAATACTGCTCAAGTTCCATACAGTAAATACAGCAGTTACATGGGAGGAAGGTTATAGCCCTTACCCGGGGAGGTCTCACGGACGAGTGAAAACTCGGTTGAAATAAGATTTATCGTGAGAAGTCAGCAGAAACCATAGTAGTTTCCTTACGGAAATGAAGGGTGGAACAATCTTAAATCTTGGAAAACAGGGAGGTGTAGACATCACCGCCGAAACGCAGAAAACATCGTGGTTAAAACCGATAGATGGCTGCCTATGGAGAGATAGGTTGGAAACCGAAAGGTACATAGGAGTGCGCAGGGATGTCGACATGGATATGAAAGAACAGGATGATATCAACTTAATTGATAAAGTTAATGCAGACGACAACCTTTGGAGGGCATATGCAAAAGTGAGAAGTAACAAAGGTGCCCCTGGTATTGATGGCATTACGGTCTATCAATTAAAAGGACACATGGAAAAATACTTCGAACCTCTTAAAAGGAAGTTGAAGGATGGTACTTACCAACCCCAACCAGTCAAACGAGTTGCCATACCGAAATCTGATGGGTCTAAAAGAAACTTGGGAATCCCGACAGTCCTGGATAGAGTAGTGCAACAAGCTATCCTACAGGTCATTGAACCAATCATTGACCCGGAATTCTCGGAGAACAGTTATGGTTTCCGAAAAGGTAGAAACGCTCATCAAGCCATAAAGTTGGCAGAGCAATACTACCAAGAAGGATACCGAGTTGTGGTGGATTGTGACCTAAAGAGTTATTTCGATACGATACATCATCAAAGAGTACATGCGTACTTGGAGGAGTTCATATCAGATAAGATTACTCTGAAACTGGTCTGGAAATTTCTTCGTTCAGGTATTCTGGATAAAGATATCTACATCGAAACAACAGAAGGGGCACCGCAAGGTGGACCACTATCTCCAATTCTTGCGAATGTTTACTTGAATAAGTTGGATAGAGAACTGGAAAAGAGGGAACATCGTTTTATCCGATACGCAGATGACTTTGTCATCTATGTCAAAAGAAAACGTGCAGGAGAACGAGTGATGGAAAGCGTCACCCAATTCATTGAAAAGGATTTACAACTCTCTATTAATCAGGAGAAGAGTAAAGTCTGTGGTGCAACCTTGTCAACGTTTCTTGGGTTCAATATCCAAAACCTCATGGGAAAGTTGGATGCCGACCAAGTAAGTCGGCGAAACAACGATTCAAAAACAAACTGAGGAAAGAAACCATTCGTAAAAGACCCGGTACATTCTCGGAAATCATCAAGAAGATTAATCAGATTACGGTTGGATGGATTAACTACTATGGGGTAAGCAGAATGAAGAGTTTCATCCTGGAAATCCAGCAATGGTTAAACCATCGACTTAGGCAAATCGTCTGGAAAAGGTGGAAGAGGGTCCGTACGAAATACGTAATGCTCCGTAAATATGGCATCGATCATGAGGCTGCCATAAAACAAGCAAATTCCCGAAAGGGATACTGGCGTACTTCTAGGACTAAAATCTTACATCGTGCAATAACAAAAGAAAATCTCATAAAATGGGGACTGAAAGATATGTCCCAAATTTATGAGCGAAGATACTTAAAAGGTTGAACCGCCGTATACCGAACGGTACGTACGGTGGTGTGAGAGGTCGGCTAATCAACTAATGATTAGCCTCCTACTCGATTATATTATCAGTTTCAGTAGCTACTGGCCTCATTATAACTTTTAACTTTTTCAATATGGTCGGCATGAAGTGTGCCCCATTCGTGCATAATTGCCAGAACTGGTTGTAAACTTTGACCATACTCTGAAATAGAGTATTCGACTTTCGGGGGAACTTGGGCATAGACGACTCTTTTTACAATATCCTCAACTTCCAATTCACGTAATTGTTTGGTTAACATTTTTTGTGTAATATCGGGCATCAACCGTTTCAACTCACTGAATCGCTGAGTGCCTTCGTTGAATAAATGCAATAAAATAATCGGTTTCCATTTACCTACCAAAATCCCTAAAGCTTCGTCGACTTTACATTGTTCAACTTTCATCTCTTAATAACCTCCATTAGTATACTTTTAGATACTATGATACATTTAAGTAAGTACTTCTCTTGTTGGTCTCTTTGGTTCATAATATCATATAAAGGACATAAAGGGAGGACTTTTAAATGAGCGTTTTATCTAGGGGAATCAGAAGCGTCAGAAATGTAGTTTATCAGGAAAATTCACCGACTCATAAAGTGGGATTAGTCATTGAACCGGGTAACTGGGAAGAAACGGATCCATTTTTGTTGATGGCTGAAGATTTTTTCGAACGAGGCACTTTTGGACCGCATCCGCATCGCGGTATTGAAACGGTCACCTATATCATCGATGGAAATCTTGAGCACCATGACAATAAGACAGGCGGCGGGGAATTGCACCCTGGAGATGTCCAGTGGATGACAGCGGGAAAAGGGATTATTCATTCAGAAGAACCGGCGATTGGAGAAATAGTGAATTGTCTGCAATTGTGGGTTAATCTCCCGAGTGATAAAAAAATGACGGAACCACGTTATCAGAACATGCGTGCAGAAGACATGCCTATCCGTCAACAAGACGGTGCAACGATTCGTGTATTTTCAGGTTCTTCGGCAGATGTAATAGCTGATACGAAAAATCATGTACCCGTTACGATGGTTGAGATAAAATTAGAGCCGGGTGCTACAATTATACAAGATCTTCCGGGCAGTTATAATGGATTCCTATATGTTATAGGTGGAAAAGGAACATTTGGTAACGAAGACACAGCGGGTGAAAAAGGGCAGGTTCTTTGGCTAGAACACGGATTAACGGCTGAGATATCTGAAGTAAAGATTCACGCGTTAGAGAAAATGCATATCATGATGTATGCGGGTCTTCCTGTTGGAGAAAATGTAGTCGCACGCGGTCCGTTTGTCATGAACACAGAAGAACAAGTGAGGCAGGCCTACCAAGATTACAAAGAGGGGAAATTTGAGTGAAAGGTTCTCAAATAGCGAATCCTAAAGAATGTAGGAAATCAAAAAGTTTGGTATACTCATAATAATGATATTAATAATAAGAAATTAGGAGTTGCTCATATGGGAAGTCATGTTGAACAAATAGCACGTTTTAAAGAAGCGATGGGGAATTATCCTACAGGCGTCACTGTTGTTACAGCACTGGATGAAAATCAGCAGCCAATGGGAATGACAGTTAATTCGTTCGCATCCGTTTCACTTGAACCTTTACTCATTTTATGGTCGATTGATAAAAGATCAAATTCGTATCAAGCTTTCTTAAATGCAGAACAGTTTGCCGTAAATATTTTGGGCGCTGATCAAAGTGATTTATGTACGTTGTTTTCCAGTAAAGTGGAAGACCGGTTCGGTCAATGCGATTGGAAAAAGTCAGATTTAAATCTCCCTGTCCTTACTAATACGTTGTCAGTTATGCAGTGTAAGATTTTTAAACAAGTTGACGCTGGGGATCATACGATATTAATAGGTGAAGTTCTCGCGATTCAAAACGAAAGCAAAGAGCCACTATTGTATCACCGCAGAAAGATAGGCGTAATACCCGAGGAATTTTATAACTGATAGATTAATAAAGCATTGGGCACTACTTGCATAGTTACTTGGATTGCTTGGATTGAACAGCTTCTATACCATTAACGAGATATATTGATAAGGAGGGATGCGACGAAGTCGCATCCCTCCTTATTCTTTTCGGTAACCGTATGGTAGTTGTTCATCCGTCGCTCTCCAAAGGCACTTGCCACTCGGTAAAAGTGTCGTGATTATTTCGCCGTCAGCGGGCCAGAAATAGTCCAGTGAAAATGGTCAATCAACATGCATTTTTCAGAGTCTCATAAAAACAGCAAGCCTTCCTCATAATATTCGAAGGAAGGCTTGCTGTTTAGCTGAACCATTTAAATATTTACAGTCGATCTCACCGTTTGCTCGCGTGCTACGAACAGTGCTTGCTCAAAATCTTCAATCAAGTCGTCCACATGTTCAAGGCCTACAGAAAAACGTAGTAGGCCATCCGTAATTCCACGCTTCTCCCGTTCTTCTTTCGGCATAGCAGCATGGGACATCGTAGCAGGATAAGAAAGGATTGATTCAACCCCGCCTAGACTCACAGCGAAAACAGGTATACGGACATTGTCAACAAATGCTTTTGCTGTAAATCTTTCTGGCAAACGGAATGACAGAACCGCTCCTGGACTAGTTGATTGTTTCGCATGGACTTCGTAACCTGGGTGACTTACCAACCCCGGATAAAATACCTCTTCCACTAAAGAGTGTTCATTCAAATATACGGCGATTTTTTGAGCCGATAAGGATGACTGAGTTAGACGAGCTCCAAGCGTTTTGATCCCTTGAATTAACGAATAGGAATCTTGAGCACCCAATATAGAGCCGAAAGAGTTCTGGATAAACGCCAATCGATTTCCAAGCTCCTCATCCTTAGTCACTGCCAAACCGGCAATAATATCGCTATGTCCAGATAGAAACTTCGTAGCGCTATGAACAACGATATCAACGCCGAGATCAAGGGGGCGTTGGTAAAGTGGCGACATGAATGTGTTGTCGAGGAACGTCAGACAGTCATTCGCTTTTGCAAGTTCGACAATGGCTGCAATATCTGTAATACCCAATCGAGGATTGGAAGGCGTTTCTACATATATTACTTTTGTATTCGGCCGGATTGCACTAGTCGTTTCTTCTAAATTAGCCAGATTAACAAATGTATGGTCGATACCGAACTTTGGTAGGACTTGGGTTACAAATCGGAATGTACCGCCATAGACATCTTCAGTAACAACGATATGGTCACCTGAAGAAAGGAGCATGAAAGCGGAGGAGATGGCAGCCATCCCAGAAGCAAATGCTAATCCGCGTTCACCGCCTTCCAATGAGGCTATTGTTTTTTCCAATGCATCTCTCGTTGGATTACCAGAACGGCTGTAATCATAGGGACCAAATTCGTCAAAGCTTTCTTGATGAAATGTTGAAGATAAGTAAATAGGTACATTCACTGCACCCGTTTTCCGTTCGGAATCTCCACGTGTCGATGCGTGTATAAGTGTCGTTTGTAATCGTTCATTATTGAGACTCATTGTTGAAGCACCTCGCTTTTTAATGTTGAAAACACTTGCTTTAAATCGGCAATCAAATCTTCTACCTCTTCCACTCCGACTGAGAAACGTAAAAGACTATCGTCAACGCCCCGTCGTATCCGTTCTTCACGTGGTATGTCCGCATGTGTCTGTGTTGCTGGGTAAGTAATAAAACTCTCCACGCCTCCGAGACTTTCAGCAAATGTAATAAGTTTTAAATTTGCTAAAAAAGGTCCAACCCATTCACTATTTTGCAAGCGGAATGAAAGCATACCGCCTTTCCCAGGATAGAGAACGTCCGCAACATGTGGTTCGCTCTTCAAGTAATTTGCGATTATCTTTGCATTTGCATCATGTTGCTTCATTCGTAAGTGCAGTGTTTTTAGTCCCCTAATGATTAACCATGAATCGGAAGGTGACAGAACTGCACCGATAGCATTATGATTGGTTGCCAATACATCACAGAGCTCCGCGCCTTTTGCAACTACAAGACCGGAAAGGACATCGTTATGTCCTCCGATGTATTTCGTTGCGCTGTGTATAACAATGTCTGCGCCTAGCTCAATCGGTCTTTGGAAATAAGGCGTTAAAAATGTGTTATCGACAATCAGTAATAAATTATGCTTTCGGGCGAGTTTCGCGTATTGACGTATATCAAACTCCTGCATAAGTGGATTTGTCGGTGTTTCGATAAATAGGGCTTTTGTCTTCGCAGTTATCAATTTCTCAGCTTCATGGACATCAGTAAAATCCGTATATGTTGTTCCGATTGAATAGACATCGGAATACTGCTTTAGTAGACGATAGGTACCCCCGTAAATATCTTCTGGAACAATCAATTCATCCCCGGGACGGAAAAGTGATAAAACAAGCTGAATCGCAGCCATCCCTGAACTACATGCAAAACCAGCGTCACCGCTCTCTAAATCTGCAATGCCTTCTTCCAAAATGGAACGGGTCGGATTTTTCGTCCGCGTGTAGTCATAGCCAGTTGACTGGCCTAAGCCTTCGTGTTTATAGGCGGTCGATAAATAGATTGGTGGGTTCACTGAACCAGTTTTCGGATCACTGTTATTACCAAGTTGTACTAGTATTGTTCCCAAACTTCGTCTTGTCATTGGATTCACTCTCTTCTTTTAGAATCAAAAAGAGGACCCTCTATAAGGAGAGGGTCCTCGAAATGTCGAAGTCAATCTCCTTATCTTCTAGGTAAATAGATACCTATTGGAATTAGCACCGTACCTATACAGGTTGGTTGCTGAGACGTCTTAGGGCCAATCCCTCTGTCTCTCGTGATAAGAATAAAATATGAAGTTGTTTGAATATACAATTTAGATAACTCTACCATGGCTTGAATAATAAAACAAGAACCAGATTCCTAATGCTTTTCCCGAAGCAGCTGCATTCGTTGATTGAACAAACTAGGATAAGATAGAAATCCGAGTAAGACACTGGTTACTGCTGCGGTCGTTAATAAGAGAAAGATGATCAGCAATTGAAACTGAACAGCTTGAATTGGGTCGGCTCCCGCGATGATTTGACCACTCATCATACCAGGCAGTTGAACCAATCCCATCGTTTTCTGACTCTCGATTGTCGGAATCATACTGGCTTTGATTGAATTGATCAGTTGTCTATGAATGGCTTGTTTTGGCGTTCCCCCAAGTGACAGGATAAGTTCCGTTTCGTCGCGATGCGTTTCAACCTCTGCCGTAAATCGGTTAAGGAAAAGGATTGACAATACCATCGAATTACCGATAATCATGCCGCTGATTGAAATGATATATTGCGCAGTTGCGGGTACAATCTGGAAGCCTAGTAAAATACTTTGGGTCAGCACTTCAACGAAAATCAAGGTGACTGCAATTTTCCATGTAATTCCCTTGATGGCTGTCCCTTTCTTTCTGGCATTTTGTGTCGCAGCTACAATCATCAATGTAACCATTAACACGATATACAAAATATTTTCTGAGTCGAAGACAAATTTAAGAATATATCCGACTGCGAGAAGCTGTATAATCGACCGGATTGTTGCAATGATCGTGTCCTTTTCTAATCCTAAACGGAGCGTCTTTGATAATACAAGGGGAATGATAACGAATATAAGGGTGATGGCTAATGTTAAATAAGTCATACGGAGGATACCCCTCCTTCTACAAACTGCTTCACTAATTTATTCGTCGATGATTTTAATAAGTTACTTTCACAGGTTTCGATGATTTGTCCTTCCATAACAACCCATGTGTAATCGCCAATTGATAAGGCTTGTTCCAGATTATGTGTAATCCAGATGATTGTTGTACCATATTTTCGATTGATTTTGGCGATTAATCCCTCGATTTCAGTTAACGACGATTGGTCTAAAGAAGATGTGATTTCATCGAGCAACAGGATTTCTGATTTATTGATCAATGTACGGGCAATTGATACTTTTTGACGCTGTCCGCCTGATAATTCATCGATTTTTCGGTGCAGAAATAGTTTGTCGAGGCCGACATCATCTAGAATTTCAACAGCATCTTGTTCTGGCAATTTTTTACCTTGAAGTTCTAGGGGCAGTGCTAAGTTGTGATAAATAGTACCCTTTATCATCGGTGCACTCTGAAGGGCAATCCCCACATGACGCCGTAGTTCAACAGGTTCATAGGCAGAAATGGATTTGTCATGAATATATATTTCCCCGGAAGTGGGGGATATCAATCCATTACACAATTTGAGCAACGTTGTTTTTCCCGCTCCCGAAGGACCGACGAGTGTCGTAATTTTACCTTTTGGAAAGGAGCCCGTCACGTTTTTTAAAATATGTATATCCCCAATGGAATAGTCAACGTTATTAAAATGTAATGCAGGTTCATATAAATTGGACATGTTAATCGCTCCTAGACTTTCTTATTAATAATAATTCTAATCTAAGGGTTGTATTCATGCAAGGAACATTGATTCAAGCTCTTATAATTCAATAAATGTTTAGTACTATTAATATAGCGTTTTGTGCTATAGTGACGACTATATTGTGGCTTCTACTATTCCTTGAAGTGTAAAGTAGACTTTTAACCAATGAAACTTAATGCTAGTTTAAAACGTATATGTATTGAACAAGACGACTTTTTTTAAAAAGAGAGGGGTCCAAACGTTTTGAGTTTGGACCCCGTTTTTTTCCAATATGAGATACTCGGTTGGTTTAATCGTATGGAGGTGCAATGATGGAGAACAAGACTGAAACTGCAGTGTATTGGGCATTTCTGAGTCACGCACAATGGAATATGTATATCGCAGCGACAACAAAAGGGCTTTGTTATGTGGGTTCTTTAAATGCATCATCCGCGGAATTAGCTGTATGGGTGAAGAAACGGATTTCAGGCCATATTCTGATTGAAGACGCCGACGTTTTGCAGCCGTATGCAGTTGAACTGATTGATTATTTGGAGGGGCGGCGAAAAGAATTTTCATTGCCGATGGATCTTCACGGTACGCCTTTTCAATTATCAGTCTGGAGTGCATTACAAGAAATCCCATACGGCCAGACTGTGTCATATTCAGATATTGCTGAACGTATACAAAAGCCAAGTTCGGTCCGTGCAGTCGGAACTGCGATTGGCGCAAATCCGGTATTAATGACCGTACCTTGTCATCGTGTCATTGCTAAAAATGGGAAATTGGGCGGTTTCCGTGCTGGTTTAGAGATGAAAGAGCAATTACTTCGACTGGAAAATCATTTGCAATGGTAGTGGAAGAAAGACGAATGATAAAGAGATTGTATTATCTCTTTATCACCGTTTCTTTATTCGTTACATCGAGTACGTCAAGCAGGAATACAAACACTGGTATACCGATAATCAGACCCCAGACACCGAAGAAGTGTTGAGAAAAAATAAGTACAACGAACGTGTAAAAAACAGGTAAGTCGGTTTTGGAGGACATCAGTTTTGGATTTAATATATACGCTTCAATTCCATGAATAATCATAATCGCGATAAGGACATAAACAACTTTAAGTATTCCCCCGATAGTAAAGGCAATTAAAGTTAAAGGCACCAGTGAAATGATTACGCCTGCTACCGGTATAAGGCCTAAGAAGAAAACCATTATTGTCAAACCAACTATTTGTGGGAATCCAAGTACAATTAATATAATTACCGTTAAAAGCGTATTAACAATTGCGATAATGAATTGAGCTTCAATTACTTTACCGAATGTGCGTGCAAACTTTTTTCCGAAGAATTCAATTTCATAATAAAAAGGAGCTATTTTGCTGTCTTTAAATTTGCTGGTGAATTCTATTAAGCGTGGTTTTTCCAATAGGAAAAACAAACTCAAAATTAAAGCAAGCAACACTTGAATACTCGTTTTGCTAATATCGGAAAAATATTTTACCAGAAACGAAAAACCGTTTTCCAAATAGGCAGCGATTTGATTGGTAGAAATGATGGATTCTAAATAGTTAAGCAAAACATTGTCATGAGGTTCAGCATAGAAGTTGGTAATGCGCTTAATAATTTGACTGATTTCCATTGTGATTAAAGGCAGATATTTTACAATACCAAACATTAATAAACTTACGATTACTGAATAGAGTAGAATCACCAATACCTTCCGATTTAGGCGCACTCGTTTGACCGTAAATTCAACTAGTCGATTCATAAGGAATGCGAAAATAAAGGTTAGTAAGATGATATTCATCATACTTCTGACGCTGAAAAGAATTAAAATTATTAAAGCAAAGATAATAAGACGACGGGGTCCCTTTTTCTCGAAAATATCAAATAATCCATTCATCTGAACTGTAGCTCCTTCATTATTAGTTTGATGTGATAAATCTTCCTATCATTCATATTAGTATTGCCATAAATAATAGAGTTTACTATTTACTCGTAAAAGAATATGTATTATATAGGCGCAGGAGATTTAAACCAATTAGGTTACCTCCCTTTAGTGTTTGATTAATTATATGATACATCGAGCAATAAATGAAATTTTGGGGCATGTTTTAATGAGTGGAAATGGCTACTCAATAAGCTCAGAATGTTGCAACTGCATTATACCTCCTTTACCTTCATTGAATAACAGAAAACCACCCTTGCATATCTAACAAGGATGGTTTTACTATGCTCTGCCAACAATTACTTTTTCGTAGAACGATATAAATCAACCATTGCCTTTTTTCGATCACCAAGAGTAGCAAAATCAAGAGATAACTCTTCATGAATGCCATTTTCATTAATGGTTCCTGTTCTAATTTTTTCGGACAACGTTTTACCCTTATTCAATTTATTACTATCATCTTTTTTCATGCCGATTCCTCCTTTACTAATTGATTCTTATTAATATGGCTCAGAAGCGATTGATTCATGTAGGATATAATTTATAATTAATCACATCTGTTGATTAACCAGAAACAACTAGTAAATAACTTAATAGGAAAATGGGCAATATATATAGTTGGTTTTGATCGCTTTGAATTTAAAACTTCTATACAAGTATCGAAATGACTTAAATAAGTAGGGATGCGACTTTGTCGCATCCCTACTTATTTTTTAGGTAATCGTATGGCGGTTTTTCATTCGCCGCTCTCCAAAAACACAGCTACAAGTAGTACCAAAGCTTTTCGAGACGAAAGAATAGTTCGCTTCTTACCTAGAGAGAAGCGGCCAAAGATACAATTTTGGCCGCTCGAGCCTACTTTTATCGGATCCCTATTTTTATTTAAGGAAGTGTCACTTTCTTATAAAGTATCACATAATCTTAGTTGAGATTAAGCCGAGAATATAATGTGTAACGTGCTAGAGTGCCCGAAATTACATCTTCGGGCACTTACTGTCTCTATATAAAGTCGTCTATTCTTTTCTTTTAAAGTAAATGCATTTTTCACTTGAATATTGCAAGAACGCGACAGGCGATTAATCACAATAGGATAACCGAAAAGAGTGTGGCTAGAAGTGACGTAGTCACTTCTAGCCACACATGACTCACGGTAAGACTGTCGTGATTAAATCGCCGTAAGCGGGCCGGAAATAGTCCAGTGAAAAGGGTGGCTTTCAGCCCTTCTCGCCGGCACTTTATGCGAATAAATGGAATGATCAATAGGTTAAGTCATATCCTGTTAACTTAAGTTGAATTTAGAACGAATAGTGTATACTTGTACCATCTAATTACTACTTTTATAAAGGGGAAATAAATTGATGCAAAGTGTTGAGTCAATCATAATCGATGACATCATTCAAGATATTGTTTTAGGAAAATATAAAGCGAATGACCAATTTCCATCAGAAAATGAACTTGCAGACCACTACCAAGTACCGCGGATAAAAGTCAGGAATGCCTATTTGAAATTGGAAGATATGGGTTATATTTATTCGCAACAAGGAAAAGGTAGGTTTTTAAAACCTAAGCTGCAACAAATTGAATTGCATTTGTCGGGAAGTTCTAGCTTTAGTGAAAAAATGAAACGTGCTGGATATGAACTGGTAACCCAAAACTTGGGGTGTGAAAAAATCGCCTATGATCCGAGTATCTTTGCTAAGTTGCAAGTGCAGCAGGAGGATGAAGTATTTAAGGTTTCAAGACTTCGGATCATAGACGGACAGCCGTTAGCGCTCCATATTTCATACGTTGCAAAATCTGTTTTTCCTCGAATAGAAGTAGAGGGCGGCCACATTCAGTCAATGTTTTCTTATTACGAAGATCAAGGATTCACTGAATTTGTCAGTAGTAAAAGTTACGTAACTATTTCGTTTCCGACGAGTGTCGAGCGAACTCTTCTCGAGTGTACTTCGCTAGTTCCTCTATTAATAATTCAAAGTGATTGTGTAGATGCCATTCAAAAAAACGTGCTAGAATATACAAAAATCATATACCGCAGTGACTTGTTTACATACGTTATTGCGAATGAATGAAGAACAAGCCCTTGTCAATTTGACAGGGGCTTTTTTTTGTTAATTTGCATTTACATTCCTTAATAATTACTTAACATCACGCCACTTGGCAACAAGATAAGATGAGGTTGTGAAGGAGTGAGATGATGAATCGACGCAAACGAACGAAAATACTTATCGATGGCTCACGTAATTTTACAAGAGAATTGGTAAATGAAATTGAACGTAACTACGATATTCATGTTTTAGCTACCCCACAACAAGCGTTAGCGATGGTCAAGTTGAGAGAGACGGCCCAAAAATCACTATTTTACCTTGGAGAAGTACTTGTGACCGAAACAAAGGTTCAGATTAATAATACATTAGGCATCGGAATTATCGTGGGCGATGAAGAAGAATTCTCCTACCAGTTAGCCGTAATCGATGCAGCATATGAAGCAAACTTGGTTGAGACTGAAAAGTGGACATTGCTTTTCGAAGATGAAGAAAAACGAATTCATGAAAACAGACTATTAAAAGAAGCATCCATATTAAAAACAAAAGTTAATTTTGAAATGATGGACGTTTAACTTCATTTCAAAATCTGGGCGCAATTACGCCAAGGTGTAATTGATTTATTAAATTATGTTTAGGAGTGAAACGATGGCCATTGACGTAGTGCACGATACACAAGAAGTTTTTCGGACAATCCTTCATTGTATGTCGAGACCAGGAACGATTAAAAATATTGGTAAAGGCAGTGAACAGGAGGGGCACCGAGAATTTTGCTCGCATTCAATTCTTCTGAGTGCGATTACATTGCTGGATGCAGAAGTTCGTTATCATGTCATAGGTGAAAATACAGCCTCAATCGAAGCACTTTTCTCTGCCCATACATTGTCAAAAGTGACGGATTTACATAAAGCGGATTACATATTCATTATGCAAGATGATCAGCAACAATTCTTACATGATGTATTTACGAAAGCGAAAAAAGGGACGCTTGTGGATCCTCAAAAATCCGCAACGATTATCATGGAAACGGAATCGCTAGCAAATGAGCTATATCTCGTTTTAGAAGGACCAGGAATTGCGAATAAAGAAAACGTAGAAATTCCGGGTAGTGAATATTGGATGGGTGCAAGGGCTGAGGCCAATAAAGAATACCCGCTCGGAGTGGATATGATATTAATCGATAGGCAATCCAATCTGATGTGTCTGCCAAGAACAACGATTATTCACGATCGAGGGGTGTCTTAATGGCTTATGTAGCGGTTAAAGGTGGAACAGAAGCGATTGAAGAATCGATAAAACGCCTCACCTTTGAACGGGTCCAATCACAGGAACTATTAGAAGTGAAAACGATTATGGCGACGATGCGCGGCATGGTTGACCAGGTGATGTCCGAAAGCAGTCTGTACTCGGAATATTTGGCGGCACTTGCCATTAAACAGTCGGAAGGGAATATGGAAGAAGCTGTGTTCCTGTTACGTGCTCACCGTTCTACATTGCCAAGGACTTATTATACGCGTGTTGTTGAAACGGACTTAATGGCAGTAGAACGTAGAATATCCGCGAGTTTCAAGGATATTCCAGGCGGTCAGATATTAGGGGCGTCCTATGATTATACACATCGTTTAATGGACTTTGATTTGATTGATGAATCGAAAAATACGATGAAAGAATGGCTTGACCAATTTTTGAATGAAGAAAATACAATGATAGATAAAGCCAGTTTAACTTCGTTGCCAAAGGTAGTTGATTACCTTCGAAAGGAAAAATTACTTTCCGAAGTAGAAGACGACAACACGGAACCGATTGATGTGACAAAACAAAGTATCCAGTTCCCGACAACACGCAGTGAAAGATTGCAAGTGTTAACGAGAGGACAAACGGGAACTGTCACTTCTCTTGGATATGCAGCAATTCGCGGATACGGTCCAGTACATCCGACAGTTGGAGAACTGCGTGTTGGTAAGTTGCCATTAACGATTGGGTATCCAACAGATAAGACAGATGACGAAGAAAATGATTTTTATATCGGTGAAATTAAAGTGACGGAAGTGGAAGCGTTCGTTCCGGTTTCAAGCCAAAAAGAAAATGATAGGGAAGAAATTGATTTTGAGATAGGTTATGGAATTTGTTTCGGACAGAATGAAACAAAGGCAATTGCCATGAGCATTTTAGATCAGAGCTTAGAATTAGGAAACCAAGGTTACCCGACGCAGGATGAAGAATTTGTTCTGATGCACATTGATTCGGTAGAGTCGAGTGGCTTTATCTCCCATTTGAAACTGCCTCATTACGTTACGTTCCAATCAAAGCTAGATAGCATACGGAAAATTAAAAAGGAGTCTGAAAAATAATGCAGCTAAAAACACATTTCGCTTTATTTGATGAAGGTTCCAAAAAAGAAATACGCAGAGCCATTCTGAAAGCAGTCGCAATTCCAGGGTATCAAGTACCATTCGCTTCAAGAGAGATGCCGATTGCGCGGGGATGGGGAACGGGCGGTCTTCAAATTACTTTGTCGATCATCGGAAAACAAGATGTACTAAAAGTGATTGACCAAGGCGCTGACGAGTCGGTCAATGCCGTTAACATTAAGAAACTAGTCAACAAAACGACAGGTGTCGAAACAACAATCCAAACGAGTGAAGCGACGATTATTCAATCGCGGCACAGGATTCCTGAAGTTCCATTAACAGAAAAACAGATTATGGTTTTACAAGTTCCGATACCTGAACCTTTGAGGTGGGTGGAACCAAGCGAGTTTAAAACGAAAAAACTGCATGCCGAGAATGATTATAGCGGTGCATGGTTGCAGTTGTTTGAACAAATTATGAAATACGGAAAAACTGCTACGAATGCGGATCATCCTGTGCTCGTTCATGACCGTTATGTTATGGCACCAAGCCCGATTCCACGTTTTGATAATGCTAAAATGCACCAGTCGGAAGCGCTGATTTTACTAGGTGCTGGACGAGAAAAGAAAATTCACGCGGTACCACCTTACACGAATGTAGCTTCACTTGCATTTGAAGATTATCCATTTGAAGTGGAATCGTTTGAAGGAAAGAATTGTCGCTTATGTCATTCCACGAACGTCTTTATGGATGAATTGGTTGACCAAGATACAGGGGAAACTCATTACCAATGCAATGATACTAGTTTTTGTCTTTCCGTGTTAAACGAAAACGAAGTGGTTTCGGAGGTGGAATTACTACATGCAAGATAAGCCCATTTTACAAGTGAAAAACCTGCAGAAACAGTTTGGGCACGGATGTCCAGTTTGTACAAACGCCAACGATGGGGTATTGGAAAAAAACTATTGTCCTCATTGTAAAACAGTCTATGCGTGCCGTGACATCTCGTTCGATCTCTACAAAGGTGAAATCCTTGGAATCGTAGGCGAGAGCGGAAGCGGAAAGTCTACGCTGATGCAATGTCTATATTTCGACGAGGCTGTAACGGATGGTGAAGGCTACATAACACTTCATCAGGAGGGAAAGGTAAATATTTTTGAAGAATCTTCTCAACAACAACGTCACATCCGAAATACCATTCTTGGCATGGTGTACCAAAATCCAATTCTTGGACTGAAGATGGACTTTTCATCAGTCGGAAATATTGCTGAAAAGCAAATTGCAGCCGGTAATCGTAGAGTGGATCGAATGGAACAAAGAAGTAAAGAGTTGCTAGAACATGTTCATATTCCGCTGGCGCGAATGAAAGACGAACCGAAGAAGTTTTCAGGTGGAATGCAGCAGCGTGTACAAATTGCAAAAGCACTGTCCAACAATCCTCCAATTCTATTATTGGATGAAGTCACGACAGGTCTTGATTTGTCAGTCCAGGCAAGTGTTCTCGACTTGATAAAAAAGATTCAACGGGAACTTGGTATCAGCATGATTGTTGTATCTCACGATTTAGCCGTCATTCGTATGCTGGCAAACCGAACAATCGTAATGCTTAACGGAACGATTATTGAGCAAGGTTTAACCGATCAAGTTTTAGAAGATCCACAACATGCTTTTACGCAACAACTCGTCTATTCACTAATCTAAATGGAGTGATTCTGTGTACGTACTAACAAATGGCCAAATAATTACAGAAAATCAAATCCTTCAAAACCATGCAGTAGTTATAGAAAAGGATCTCATCATAGCAATCATTCCTGAGGAGGACATTGCGGGGTTCAGTGAATACACACTAATTGATGCACAAGGTGGTTACATTTCACCAGGATTTGTAGACATCCATTCCGATTATATAGAAGGAATTGTTTCTCCAAGGCCAACATGTTTAATGGACTTTAATATGGGCATCCGGGAAGCGGAAAGAATACTGGTCAGTCACGGAATTACAACGATGTACCATTCCCTTTCAATTTATAAGGATGACGGATTTTCACATAAACCGATACGCAATCCACAAAATGTGAATCGGCTCATCGATGCCATCAATGATACACATACGAGCCAGCACTTAATCCGAAATCGTATGCATGCACGTTTCGAAATAGACAATATTGAGGCTGTAGATCGCTTCATTCAAAATATTGAAGAAAGGAAAGTCCATCTTATTTCCTTCATGGATCATACGCCAGGACAAGGGCAATATAGAAACTTAGAAATTTACCGAGATACATTAAAAGGATTCCGTAATATGTCGAATGCAGAGGCGGACGTGCTTATTGCCGACAGCATCACCAAAGAGAAAATCACACTAGAACAAATCAAAGAAATTGCTCAAATCGCTTTGGACAATAATATAGCCATCGCTTCGCATGATGACGACGAACTAGAGAAGCTCTCATTAGTAAAAAGCTATGGGACTACGATTAGTGAGTTTCCGACGACGATAGAGGTTGCGCGAAAAGCAAAAGAACTCGGCTTGTGGACAATCGCAGGGGCACCGAATGTTTTGCTCGGGGGTTCTCATTCTGGAAATTTATCGGCTGCGGAGGCAATTCAAGAACAAACGATTGATATTTTGTGTAGCGATTATTACCCAGCGGCTTTACTTCACTCGCTTTTCAAATTAAGTGATGAATACGGGCAAAATCTTCATGAAATGTTTCAACTAGTTACACTGAATCCTGCAAAAGCAGTCGGAATCGATGATGAAATTGGGTCTATAAAGATAGGGAAAAAAGCGGATATTATCATTATTGAGAAAATGGATGATGGGTTTCCGATGGTCACGGCTTCAATTGTGGATGGGAAATTGATCACAAGGACGATGTATCGATGAGGACAACTGAGGTTCAATTATCAGAAACACCATTTATTCATGACCATTCGGAGCTGACAAACACGCGTCTAGGAATATTTACCGAAGTTGGATTGTACAATTTTATCGAAAATACAGTACTGGATGATTATTCGTATACAGGGCAATTCTGCTTTATCCAAAATGCGCAGATTGGAAAGTTCTCCAACATTGCGGCAATGGTTCGGATTGGTCCTACAGATCATCCGTATGAACGGCCGTCACTTCATCATTTTACCTATCGCCCGCATATGTACGGCTTTGGTGATAGAGATGATGAACCATTTTTTGAACAACGTGTGAGCCGGACAGCATATGTCGGCCATGACACGTGGATTGGTCACGGAGCCATCATTCAGCCTGGAGTAGTAGTTGGCGATGGTGCGATTGTTGGAAGTGGCGCAATTGTAACGAAGGATGTACCTCCATACGCAATTGTCGTAGGTGTGTCCGCAAAGGTTATTAAATATCGATTTTCTGATGAAACGATTGCGGCTTTGCAGCGCATCAAATGGTGGGATTGGTCCTATGAAACCATCAAAGAGCGAATGGATGACTTTCATATTGATATTGAAAAGTTCGTTGCAAAATATGATGGGAGGTAGGATTTTGTGCCGCAGTTAATTGAAGTAAAAGAATTGAGTAAGTCCTTTACGATTCACCATCTGGATAAAAAGATGAGCGCAGTAGATAATATCAATTTTTCCCTTAAAGAAGGTCAATTTATTGGCATCGTGGGAAAGAGTGGTAGTGGTAAATCAACCATTTTAAAAAGTATTTACCGAACATATCTCCCAGAAAAAGGTGCTGTATTATACAGTTCTGAAAAGTTTGGAATGGTCGATTTGTCGCAGCTATCGGAAAGAGAAGTATTATATTTGCGAAAGCATGAGATTGGCTATGTGTCACAGTTTTTAAATGTCATGCCGCGAACGACTGCACGTGAACTTGTGGAGCAGGCTGTAATTGAAATGGGGAAGTCGCAAGAGGAAGCCGGGAGGACGGCAGAGGAAGCTCTCTCTCACTTCGAACTGGATCCCGAGCTCTGGGATAGTTATCCGAACACGTTTTCAGGAGGGCAGAAATTACGATTGAATATTGCATGCGCCATTGTGAAAAAACCACGACTGCTACTGCTGGATGAACCGACAGCTAGCTTGGATAATGCCTCTAAATTGAAAGTGCGTGAAGTGATTGAACGGTTGAAAAACGATGGAACGACATTGATTGGGATCTTTCATGACTTAGAATTTATGGATGGTTTATGCGACAAAGTTTACGATTTACAGAAAAAAACTGTGGTCTGAAATGGAGGAACTACTCATGAAAGCTGACTTACATGTCCATTCAAATTACTCAGATGGGTCCTCTTCGGTGGAGGAAGTGATGCATTTGGCTTCAACAAAAGGGGTAACTCATATAAGCATAGTTGACCACGATACAATCAAGGGTATTGAGTCTGCAAAAATTGAGGGGAAAAACCATGGCATTTCAGTACTTCCAGGTATTGAAATATCAGCATATGATTTTGTGGAAAATCGAAAAGTACATATTCTTGGTTATATGTTTGATGAGAAAGCAACACATATTCAAGAACTTTGCGAACCCTTGTTAAAGAGAAGGCATGAAAACTCCTTGTGGCAAATTGAACAGCTGCAAAAGAATAATTATGATATTCGGGTTGAAGATGTAGCGAAAAAAGCATTGATGTCAGGCGTTATTTATAAGCAGCATATTATGCATTGTTTACTAGATCACCATATTGAAACACCGCTCTATCAAGAACTTTATCAAGCCCTTTTTAAAGGCGGTGGCATTTGTGCCAGGGATATCGAATACGTGGATGCTGTGGAAGCAGTCAAGGCCATCAAGGCGGACAATGGCTTTGCAGTGTTGGCACACCCTGGACAGTTGGATTCATTTGCCCTCATTCCAGAGCTTGTGGAAAATGGACTCGATGGAATTGAACGAGATCATTTGGACCATTCAAAGGAAGACAGATATAGAGTAGATCGCTATGCATTTGAGTACTCGCTGTTTAAGACAGGCGGTAGTGATTTTCATGGTGATTATGGTACTCCCGTTGAAATTGGAGATATCTTGAGCCCAACGCAATTCTTGAAGCAATTAGTATAAAGATTATATGAAGATATTGTAAAAACGACCATTTACATCTATTTATGTGTTGAAATGATAGTGACTAAATAAAGGAGGAATGGGTAGCAGTTGAAATAATAATCCGGCTTTTGAACCAGGCACAGTTACTAAGAAGATTGCAAACCAAACTAAACAATAAAAGGAGAAAATCATGAAAAAAAATCTTTTATCATTTTTAACTATTCTTTTGCTTGCATCAATCCTTACAGCTTGTTCTTCAGGAAGTGCTGCTAATTCTAGTGATACGTTAACAATGGTTTGGTATCCGAACGAATCAGGCAATGATTTAAAAACAGCGCGTGATGAAATTGGAAAAGTGATTGAAGATGTAACTGGCAAAAAGGTGGAGCATAAATTGACGACTGATTACGCCATTGCTATTGAAACAATCGCTAATGGTAATGCTCAACTTGCATTCATGGGTGCACAAGGGTATATCGAAGCGAAAAACAAAAATGGGAAAATTGAGCCTCTCGTTGTACCAAGTGGAAAATCAGGGACAATCGATGATGCAGTTTACTATAGTTGGTTGGCTGTGAACAAGGCAGATGCAGAAGACTACAAAAAAAATGGTGAGTTTGCGATTGATAACATCGTCGATTCTAAATTCTCGTTCGTATCAAGCAGTTCAACTTCAGGTTTTAAAGTTCCATCAAGTGATATCGTTTCTTACTTCTCTAAGGAAGATAAATGGAAAGACTTAACGCCGGAGGACTTAATGGAAGGCGGTACGTTCTTTAAAGAAGTTTTATACGGTGATTCTCACCAAGGATCCGCAGTTAACCTACTAAATGGTCGCGCAGATGTAGCTGCATTTTGTGATACATGCGTCGGAAATTACATTGAAATTGCAGAAGGCGAAGCAAACACAAAAGGAACGGTCTATAAAGTAAAAGCGGATGCTGCTGAACCATTTAATACAGTTCCAGGTGAAGAATTTACATTGATAAATGTAACACCAGTGCTAAATGCTCCTTTCGCAGCAAACACTGATAGCTTAAGCGAAGAAGATTTCAAGAAGATCCAAGAAATTTTAACTTCAGATGAAATTTCAAACAACGAAAAGATTTTTGTTCCGGAAAGTTCTGAAGCTGCAGGTCTATTCAAGAAAACAGCAGATGAGAGGTTTGTTGTAGCAGAAGATTCTTGGTTTGATCCAATTCGTGAATTGTCCAAGTAAGAGGTATAGACGGTTGCAAACGGACATTGGTTTTTACCTTTATTCAGCAGAAGACTCACACCTCCACTAGGTATGAGATGAATGCGGTTTTGTTTTCCTGTTCAGTGGGTGTCCAAAGGCCCGCTGAACAAAGGTAAAGCCTCCGGCGGATGTCACAGATTTTGAAAGGAGTCAATCGAGCAAGCTCGATTCAAAATTTGGACGCAATTACGCCGAGGCGTAATTGATTGAAGATAGCATGTGCCGAAGATGTATTCATTCAGGTACATGCTTTTTTTACAAAGAACTTCAAAAAATGGTGCAAGGAGTTTTTCTAATGGCTTTGTTACATATCAAAAACCTCTCCAAACGATATGGAAAAGACAGAGAGGTACTATCGAAGATTAATATGGAAGTGAATACGGGTGAGTTTGTCTCGATTATTGGACCATCAGGAGCCGGAAAATCAACGTTTTTACGTTGTATCAATCGAATGATTGATACAACCGATGGGGAAATTTTTTTTGATGATGTCAACGTAATGTCGTTATCCAAAAAAGAGTTGCGTAAACATAGAACAAAAATCGGGATGATTTTCCAACATTATAATTTAGTATCCCGTTTAACGGTTATTGAAAATGTATTGCACGGCAGGTTTGGCCATAAAACAACGCTTCAAGGTATTCTAGGACGGTTCACGGAGGAAGAGAAATTACAGGCATTTAGTCTTCTCAAAAAGCTTGGGATGGAAGAACACGCCTATAAAAGATGTGACCAATTAAGCGGGGGGCAAAAACAGCGTGTTGGAATTGCACGTGCATTGATTCAATCGCCGAAACTACTACTTTGCGATGAACCAATCGCTTCGTTGGACCCTAACGCTTCTAAAGTTATCATGGATCACTTGCAGCGAATTTCCAAAGAACTGAATATCACTTGTATCGTTAACTTGCACCAGGTCGATGTAGCAAAAAGATACTCCGACCGGATTATTGGATTAAACAGTGGTCAGGTTGTGTACGATGGCACTTCTAAAAAACTGACATCAGAATACATTCATTCAATCTATGGTTCTGAAGCTGGAGATCTCATAATGGAATAGGGGGTACTGCTATGGATATTGAGATTTTCAAGAGAAAGAATAATCGAGTGACGGTATTCTGGATCATCCTAATAGGCATTACATTGCTATCAGCAAAAATTACGGATTTCAATTTTCTGCATGGAATGCAGACTCTGCCAAAAGCTTTTAGTTGGATGTTTTCTAATCTGTATATTACTGCAGAATCACTGGAAAAGATGCCATCCATTATGGACAAATTAATAGAGACCATTTTTCTATCCATTACAGCTACAACCACAGCAAGTGTTTTGGCTCTATTCTTAGCGTTGATGGGATCGCATACGACGAAGGTTAATAACTTTTTTGGGTCATTAAGCAGAATAATTGCTTCGATTTATAGAAATATTCCGATTGTCGCTTGGGCACTCATCTTGCTGTTGTCATTTGGACAAAATGCATTGACTGGTTACTTTGCATTGTTTCTTGCAACGTTCGGATTTTTAACACGTGCGTTTATTGAAACAATTGACGAAACAAGTAGCAGTTCAGTGGAAGCTTTGCGGGCAACTGGAGCTACTTATTTTCAAGTCGTAGCTAAAGCGGTCATTCCGGAGTGTTTTCCGCAAATGATTAGTTGGGTGTTGTACATGATTGAAACGAATATTAGAAGTTCGACACTAGTTGGTATTTTGACTGGAACGGGGATTGGTTTCGCATTCGATCTCTATTACAAGAGTATGAACTATAACGTAGTCAGCTTGATTACTATTAGTATTGTCGTTGTTGTCATCGGTATCGAACTTGTTTCCAACTATGTAAGGAGGGTTATTTTGTAATGACCATCGTTCAAAGCAATATGGCTTTTGATGTGAAGAGAAGCAGTTCGGGGAAAATTAAATTAAAAGTTTGGAACAAATCGCAGGTTGTAACGATGGGTACGTTCGTGGCACTTCTTTTTTTAACAATCTACGGGTTTCTAACGTTCGATTATAAAGAAATCTCTTTAATAGAAGCGGGCGCAGCAACCCTTCATAATTTAAAAGTCATGTTTTTAGAACCCGTACTCAGTCATTTCACTTTTTGGGAGGCTGTCTATCAAGTAGGCCTGACAATGGGGCTTGCATTATTGTCGACGGTATTAGGAGCTGTCCTATCTTTATTTATCGCATTATTTGCTGCAAAGAATTTATCGACGAAGGTTGTGTCAAACGCCATTATTATTGTAGTCGCGTTTGTTCGAGCAGTCCCCACTGTATTATGGGTATTAATCTTCGCGATTGCTGCAGGACTCGGAAGTGAAGCGGCAATTATCGGTATGACTCTTCACACAGTCGCGTTTTTAGTAAAGGCGTACTCAGAGTCATTTGAGGAATTAGACGATGGTATTTTAGAGGCGTTACGGGCAAGTGGGGCTAATTGGTGGCATATCGTAACTAATGCAGTAATCCCTTCAACAGCAGCTTCCTTATTGTCATGGACATTTTTGCGTTTTGAAACAAATTTCACTGTAGCGGTTGCGATGGGGGCGGCTGCTGGGGCGGGTGGCATTGGTTTTGAATTGTTTATGGCTTCCGGTTTCTATTTCGACCTACGAGAAGTCGGTTTTATCACGTATGCGATTTTGATTGTTGCGATTGGGCTTGAACTGTTATCGACACAATTGAAAAAACGATACCTAATGGACGCGGCAGTAAAGTAGTAGATTTAAAAACTGTCTATTATTGAAAAAATATATCCATATTGGAGGAATTTAATTTGGAGAAAAAAGCTGTGTTTTTTGATTTGGACGGAACACTTTTAAATGAAGATAAGGTTGTATTGGAGTCGACGAAAAGGGCAGTGCATACGCTGCAGGAAAAAGGCATTTATACAGTAATATCTACAGGACGTTCGCCTCAAATGTTTAACTGGCTTTTAGATGAACTTAATATAAACTCCTATGTATCAATGAATGGCCAGCACGTTGTATTTGAAGGGGAAGAAATCTATTCGAATCCGATGGACCCTGAAATGTTGCATAACCTTGCAAGTTTAGTGAAAAGTAAAGGTCATGGCCTTGCTTACTCCAACAACCAAATGAGTAAAGTAAATGAAGATAATCATCCGCATATTATTCCTAGTTATGAAAGCTTGAAACAAGTTTATCCGCTTGTAGAACCAGAATTTTATAAGCATTTCCCGGTGCATCAAGTTCAACTGTATTGTGAACGAAAATATGCAAAATTGTATGTAGAGCGCTATTCGGATCATACCTTCATTAATTGGGGGGATTATGCGTCCGACGTGCTTCCAAAGGGATCATCCAAGGCAGTAGGGGTTCAGAAAGTGCTTGAGAAACTTGGTATACAGAAAGAGAATAGTTATGCGTTTGGAGATGGAACGAACGACTTTGAAATGATTGACTTTGTTGGAACAGGTATCGCGATGGGCAATGCAGTTCCGGAGTTGAAGGCTATCGCTGATTATGTAACGACATCATGTTCTGAAAATGGAATTCTGGATGCTTTGATCGAATTAGGCTTATTAGAAACAGCAGACGTAGTTGTAGATTTATACAGATGAATAACACAAAAAGGTGCATCTCGGATTGTTGAGATGGACCTTTTTTCATGGCACAAGTATGAATGAATCATATAGTAAATGATTCGAAAACTGTAAGAATCATTAAAATGATTTGTTAAATCACGTTATATTAAGTCGGATTTAGGGTAAATAGTGTATACTTGTACCATTAGAATGTGGAAGAAGGAGATTAACGTGAGTTCGAAATATGCAGATGACAGTTTAGCATTACATACAGATTTATATCAAATCAATATGGCAGAATCCTACTGGGCGGATGGTATACACGAACGGAAAGCGGTTTTTGAACTATTCTTCAGAAGGTTGCCATTCGGTAATGGCTATGCAATTTTTGCTGGGCTTGAACGTATTCTCGACTATTTAAGAGATTTTCATTTCAGTGAAAGTGATTTGGCATATCTGAGGGATGATCTCGGTTATAAGGACGATTTCATTTCTTATTTAAAAGATATTCGTTTTACGGGAGATGTCTATTCCATGGTTGAAGGGGAGCTTGTTTTTGCAAACGAACCAATTATTCGCGTGGAAGCGACGCTTATCGAAGCGCAGTTGGTTGAGACTGCTTTACTTAATATCGTCAACTACCAAACACTGATTGCGACAAAGGCAAGTCGTATTAAACAAGTCGTTAAAGATGAAATTGTGATGGAGTTCGGAACACGCCGTGCGCATGAAATGGATGCAGCGATTTGGGGAGCGCGGGCCACTTTCATTGGAGGCGTCGAAGCGACCAGTAATGTGCGTGCTGGAAAAAGATTTAATATTCCTGTTACGGGAACCCATGCCCATTCAATGATACAGGCATATAAAAGTGAATATGAAGCATTTCATTCTTATGCGGCGCGTCATAAGGACTGTGTTTTCCTAGTGGATACGTATAATACGTTGAAAATAGGCATCCCAACGGCAATTCAAGTTGCAAAAGAACTTGGTGATAAAATTAATTTCATCGGTATTCGTCTTGATAGTGGAGATATTTCATTCCTGTCGAAAGAAGCGCGTCGTATGCTCGATGAAGCAGGATTCCCTAAAGCGCAAGTCGTTGTCTCCAATGATTTGGATGAATACACAATCCTTAACTTAAAAGCACAAGGTGCCAAAGTAGATGTGTGGGGGATTGGCACGAAATTGATAACAGCTTATGATCAGCCGGCACTGGGAGCTGTCTATAAAATTGTTGCTATTGAAAATGAAACAGGTGTAATGGAAGATACAATAAAGATTTCATCTACAACGGAAAAAGTAACTACGCCCGGAAGAAAAAAACTCTATCGAATTATTGACCGGGAAAACGGAAAGGCAGAAGGCGATTATATTACAATGCATGATGAGGATCCGGCTTCCGAAGAACGCATCAAAATGTTCCACCCCGTCCACACGTTCATTTCAAAGTTTGTTACGAATTTCGAAGCAAGAAATATGCATGTGTTAGTCGTGGAAAATGGCGCTATTATATACGATAATCCAAAGCTTGAACAAATGAGGGATTATGCGATAGCAAACTTAGATTTATTGTGGACTGAATATAAACGCTCTCTAAATCCCGAAGAATATCCCGTTGACTTAAGTCAGAAGTGTTGGGATAACAAAATGCGCAATATACAGGAAGTCCAGGAAATGGTGGAAGACTTTGTTGATCAATAAGGAGGAATTTCGATCATGACACTGCAAGACAGAATCATTGACGCGTTGAAAGTGCAACCTGTTATTGATCCAAAAGCGGAAATCAGGAAATCGATTGACTTTATGAAACAATACGCCACGAAATATGCATTTTTAAATGGCTTCGTCCTAGGAGTTTCTGGGGGCCAGGATTCGACGCTTGTTGGGAAACTTGCTCAACTGGCAGTTGATGAATTGAATGAAAAAGAAGGAACGGATCGTTACAAGTTTATTGCAATCAGACTTCCGTACGGTTCTCAGTTTGACGAAGATGATTGTCAGGATGCACTTGAATTTATTGAACCATCGCTGATTTACACAGTGAATATAAAAGAAGCAGTCGATGCGAGTGTTCGTGCATTGACAGCGGCGGGTGTAACATTATCCGATTTTGCGAAAGGCAATGAAAAAGCCCGGGAACGCATGAAAGTCCAATACTCAATTGCAGCAATGCACGATTGTATTGTTCTCGGGAGTGATCATGCAGCAGAAGCAATCACTGGATTTTACACTAAATTTGGTGACGGCGGCGCAGATCTAATGCCGCTATTTAGGTTGAACAAACGGCAAGGTAAACAATTACTTAAAGAGCTTAACTGTCCGGAACACCTTTACATGAAAGTGCCGACAGCGGATCTTGAAGAAGACAAACCGGCCATACCTGACGAAGTAGCTCTTGGAGTATCGTATGATGATATCGATGATTACCTAGAAGGCAAAGAGTTACCCGAAGAACCGCGCATAGCAATCGAGAACCACTACCTGCGTTCAAAACATAAACGGTATATGCCGATTACGATATTTGATGATTTTTGGAAGTGATTAAAGGACTCCTGTAGGGGGTCTTTTTTTATGCAATTTGAAGCGTTAAAAATAGACATCGTGGATACGCGCTAACATATTAGATTAAGCGACAGTTTGTGCTAATGACTACGTTGCTTAAGTTGTTCGGAAAAGGAATATCCTGTATTATGGAAGTATGTTTTGTTAATTTTCGGACAAATAACCACTATATACAATTGGGGGAAATGAAATGACGCATCAAGAGATGATTGAGAAGGTTTTAACCAATATTGATAAAGTGATGATTGGGAAACGGAATATAGCTGAGTTAAGTATCACTGCACTTCTTGCAAGGGGACATGTCTTGCTTGAAGATGTACCAGGCGTTGGGAAAACCATGATGGTAAAAGCATTGGCTAAATCAATAGGTGCAGATTTTAAACGCATTCAGTTTACTCCGGATTTGTTGCCTTCTGATGTCCTAGGTGTTTCAATTTATAACCCAAAAGAGATGGAATTCGAGTTTAGGCCAGGTCCAATCATGGGGAATATTGTTCTTGCTGATGAAATTAATAGAACTTCACCAAAAACCCAATCTTCACTTCTTGAAGGAATGGAAGAATCCTCAGTGACAATTGATGGAGAAACGATGCGGATCCCTCAACCATTTTTTGTCATGGCTACACAGAATCCAATTGAGTATGAAGGAACGTATCCACTCCCAGAAGCGCAATTGGACCGTTTTCTTTTTAAATTAAAAATGGGTTACCCAACGAAAGCTGAAGAGATTGAAGTGCTAAATCGTGCTGAAAAGGCTGTCCCAATTGATAGTTTGGAAACAGTCATTTCTCTTGGTGATCTAATCAATCTGCAAAGTGCAGTAACTGAAGTCAAAGTCGACGATACGATTAAGTCATATATCGTGGAGTGTACATCGCAGACGCGTAATAATCCATATGTGTATCTTGGGGTGAGTCCGCGCGGTTCACTAGCACTTATGAAAGCATGTCAGGCTTATGCAATGCTAAAAGGGAGAACGTATGTTACACCGGATGATGTCCAGTATTTGTCCCCGTTTGTATTTGGCCACCGTATGATTTTGCGGCCTGAAGCGAAATACGAGGGGATTTCCACAGATGAAATTGTGGAAAGGATATTAGCGAAAGTGTATGTGCCAGTGGATAGGATTCGGGTAAAATGAAGAAAACTAGAAGACTGCTCGAAGTGTCAAGCCGGTTCCTGTTTCTACTATCTGTTATAGTAGGAACTTTTGTATTTGCCATGTTTCAGGGCGGTACGGTAAGTTGGGCAATATTTTATTTTACATTACCTTTTGTGATTTATTCCATCCTGTTATTTATATATCCAATGTCAGATATGACCGTTGAACGGATAATTCGAACACCTCATGTGCAAAATGGAGAGAAATTAATTGTATCATTAACTGTGAAACGCAAAAGTCGCTTTCCCTTACTCTATACAGTTGTGGCAGAAAAATGGAGTGAGGATGAAATAGCCCGAGTGGCAAATTCTAAATTAAAACGCCTCCATATCTTTGGGTTTCGTAAAGAGATCCAATGGGATTATGAAATCGAACATATGCCAAGAGGTGAGCACATTCTTCGAGGGGTTACAGTCGAGATCTCTGACTTTTTTGGATGGTTACGTAAGACGAAGTTTATTGAAGCGAAAAATACGATTCTTGTGTATCCCAAAATGACTGACATTCATTATGTTCCTTTCGATACACAGTTTGACCGTGGAACAATCGCTTCACCTTTGAATATCGTCAAAGATACGACAATGGCGACAGGTGTCCGGAATTACCAGTCAGGAGACCGGGTGACATGGATTCATTGGAAATCATTCGCCCGTACGCAGACGCTTATGACAAAAGAGTTTGAGGATAAAAGATCGCAAGAGTTATCCTTAATCATGGATGGCAGAGAGACGATTGTGTTTGAGGAACTGGTGGAACTTACTGCATCTATAATGAAGGAGGCTTCAAATCATCAAGCGGGCTTGGCATTGATGACGACTGGCTCGGAACCCGTCTTATTTCCCTTCATCCGGTCCGAAGAGCAACTTCATAGAGCGCTTATTCACTTGGCAAAAATTAAGCCGGATGTAAGTAAAGAGGCTGAAATTGCAGCAGACTTTGGAACAGTTTCTCAGCATGGTGGCACAACTGTATTGATAACAGGAAATCCGGATTGGCATTTACTGCAGTCGGTTTTGCGTAGTTCGAAAAATACGGGTTCCATCGTTTGCTTTGCAGTGGTAAAACGAGATAATCAGATGTTGAAAACAATTGAGGAAGATGTTCGTTTGGCAAGGTCAAAAGGGGTTATCGTGCATTTGGTTAGAAGAGAACAGTTTAAGGAAGTTTTTAAAGAGGTGGCGCGGACATGATAGGAACGAGAATAGACAGAAAACTTCTCGTACTTCTATATATACTTGCATTTATTTTGTTAAGAGAATGGCTCATTCCAGTTATTGAAATAACAGATTCAGAGCATTTGACATTATTTCTTTTGTTTGTTGTTTTGGCCTTTTTACTGGCATTAGTCAGAGTTAAGTGGTGGATCGCTGTTTCCCTTAAGGTTCTATATATCTCGTGGGCAATTTATTATGTGTTTACCGGTAAGGTATTATTATCAATAGACTCAATCGTATATTTAATAAAAGATATATTTTCAAATTTCGCTATTATTGCAAGCGGAGATTGGGAGATTATAACCAATCCATTAAGGACTATTCTGTTTTACGCATTGCTTTGGATGACGTGTTATTTAATCCGATATTGGATTGAAGTGAGAAAGAGTATATTACTTTTTTATATTATGACTATCATCTTTATTGCATTTATCGATACTTTTGGACCTTATTCTGCGGATGGAGCTATTTTTAGAATTATGATGGCGGGATTATTACTACTAGGTGTGCTGGCTATTTTCAAACTCGCGGAAAAGTATAATACTGCCATATCAACAGGTACATTCATCTCAATTACTGTCCCGCTCCTAATTGCAGTTGTAATAAGCGCTACTTTTGCGAATTTCTTGCCGAAACAGGAACCTGCCTGGCCGGATCCAATTCCTTATTTTAAAATGATGGTACAAGGCCCTGGTGAAGGCGGCGGTTCGGGAGTATCTACAAGCGGATATGATACGGATGATTCGACCCTTGGCGGTTCATTTGTTCAAGACGACACGCTCGTTATTGAAGCGAAAGTTCCTAGTAAACAATATTGGAAAATCGAAACGAAAAATACCTATACTTCAAAAGGTTGGGAGCAGGTATCAGAGGATACTAACCAGGTTACCTACACGCCAGGCATGAAGATGAGTGCTATAGATAACTTGGGGCTAGAAGCGGATCAATCCCGACAGCGTGCGGAATTGCAAGTCACGGAGGATTTTCCGTTCATTGTTTATCCATATGGGATAAGTATAGTCCACGCAGCTGATGATGTTGTTTTTCTACATTCAGAGGCTTCTGGAAAGTTTAGCACTATAATTAATGGAACTGAGAGCTCTCTAGACTCATACGAAATTGAATTTGAGGACTCAGATTATAGCTTAAAAAAGTTAAGGTCTATAATGATGGAAGATTTCACAGGGGAAACGGAAGACTTTGCACAATACCTGCAACTTCCGGATCAATTGCCTGAGAGAGTAAAAGAACTTGCAGAAACGATTACTGCTAACGAAGAAAGTGTCTATGAAAAAACGAAAGCAATTGAAAGGTATTTTGGCAGAAATGGTTTTGTCTATTCACAACAGGGTGTAGCTATTCCGAAAGCTGGAGATGACTATGTCGATCAGTTTCTTTTCGATACCAAAAAAGGATACTGTGATAACTTCTCCACAGCAATGGTTGTTATGTTGCGTGCAATCGATATTCCTGCAAGATGGGTAAAAGGTTTTGCCCCGGGAGAATATACAAATAACGATGCCGGTGAACGGGTTTATCAGGTAACGAATAACGAAGCGCATTCATGGGTTGAAGCATATATGCCAGGAATCGGCTGGATGCCTTATGAACCCACAATTGGTTTTAGCAACTTGACGGACATCTCCTATGATATTGAGTTGGACTTGAACGATCCTGAAGCGCCAGAAATAAAAGAGCCGGAGAAGCCTAAGTCGGAGAAAGTTGAGAAACCTGTTAAGACCTTAAAAGATAATGAATTAATTGCGTTTTTCAAATCTTTTGGTTCATGGATTCAAACTCATAAATGGATTGTGATCTTGGCTGGACTCGCCGTGGTCCTAATTGTCTGGCGATTATATGCTGTTCGGGCAAAATGGTTACCCAAAGTTCTTGTTCATCTCTACAAATCGGAGAGCAGCGACTGGGTAACATTCGAAAAAAGCTATACGAGTTTATTGAGACAACTTGAACGTCGTGGTTTGCATCGTGCAAATGGAATGACATTGTCTGATTACGCGGTGGATGTTGACAACTATTTTGGTGGCGAAAGAATGAAAATGCTTACAAAAGCGTATGAAAAAGGTTTGTATGGCGGAAACATAACCGATCACGAATGGTCAACATTGCGGGAAATATGGGAAGATTTAATCAATAAGACTTCAGGTTGATTTTTGTCGTGAAGAGAAGTAAGATGAAAAAAGAAGAAGCCCAAGGTGCCCTCATATATATCCGATAATATGGTTCGGATGTTTCTACAAGTTACCGAAAATAACTTGACTATGAAGGTGGATTTAGCTCATAAATATGAGCTTTGTTCGCTTTTTTATAGATGATGAGACGCGCAGAAAGCTGGACTTTCTGACGCGTTTTTTCTCTATTTGAAAAGACCTTGTTGGACGTTTGGACTATGATTATGTTGCACGATGAAAAAATTGATAAAACAGCTGGAAAAGGCTGGGGAATAAAATTAAAAGGAGGTTGTATTATCTTGAAGCAGGACAATATTTTAGTATTGGATTTAGGTAGTAGTGAGAATACGACGATAGCTCGTTGGATTCGTGATTTAGGTGTATATAGTGAAATTCACCCTCATGATATTACACCACAAATGATTGAAGGATTAAAAACGGTAAAAGGAATTATTATAAATGGTGGCGAAAATAATATCATTGATGGTGAAGCGATTGATGTATTAGATGATATATACGCTTTAAACATTCCCGTTATTAGTGTGGGGCATCCTTCTACGAAAGCACTTACAACATTCGAGCAATGGCCGAGTGAAAAGGAAACGAAAGTACTGTTAAAAGATTTCGTGTTCCAAACATGTAAGGCGGAAGCTAACTGGAATATGAAGAACTTCATTGATGATCAAGTTGCTTTAATCCGTAAACAGGTAGGCGATAAGAAAGTATTGTTGGCTCTATCAGGTGGTGTAGATTCGTCTGTTGTTGCGGCATTATTAGTTAAGGCAATCGGCAAGCAATTAATTTGTGTGCACGTAAACCATGGTTTAATGCGTAAAAACGAGTCTGAGGGCGTTATTCAAATGTTCGAAGAAGACTTGGGGGATAACCTTGTTTACGTGGATGCAAGCGAGCGTTTCTTAGGTAAACTAAAAGGGGTAGACGAGCCAGAAGAGAAACGTAAAATTATCGGTAATGAATTTATTCGCGTATTTGAAGAAGAAGCGCGTAAACTTGAAGGAATTGACTTCTTAGCACAAGGAACAATATATCCAGATATCGTAGAATCTGGTACAAAAACGCATAAAGTTGTGAAGTCACACCATAATGTTGGAGGACTTCCAGAAGACTTGCAATTTGAATTAGTGGAGCCGCTATTCCAATTATTCAAAGATGAAGTACGTGCGTGTGGTGTTGAATTAGGTCTTCCGCATGATATGGTATACCGCCAACCATTCCCAGGGCCTGGTCTAGGTGTGCGCGTTTTAGGTGAAATTGAGCCTCTTCGTCTGGAAGCAGTACGCGAATCCGATGCTATTTTACACGAAGAATTTGCACTCGCAGGATTGGATCAGAAAGTTTGGCAATACTTTACAATCATTCCGAACTTCAAGTCTGTTGGTGTACGTAACAACGAGCGTACGTATGAATACCCAATCATTATTCGTGCCGTCAACACAGTAGATGCGATGACAGCGACAGTGGAACAAATCGACTGGCCAATTCTACTAAAAATCACTGACCGCATCATGAACGAAGTAAAAAATGTAAACCGCGTATGCTATGACCTGTCTCCAAAGCCAGGCGGCACTATCGAGTGGGAATAAAATAGAAGTCATCGTATAAAACCGAGAATATGGCTCGGAAGTTTCTACCGGAATACCTTAAATGTTCCGACTACGATTTCGATGGAAGGGGGATACCCCTTCTATTTGAATTAGTTAAAAAGAAGCATGCGAGATACTATCGCATGCTTCTTTTTAATTAAAAAAATAATAATTGAAGAGGAAGTTTTGCATGAAAAAGTACTTTGAGTTCGACAAGCTTGGAACAACCTACCGCCGCGAAGTTATCGGTGGGCTAACAACATTTCTAGCAATGGCCTATATTTTGATTGTAAATCCTTTAATGCTGTCCCTAGACGGTATAACTGGTATCCCGGACGAAATGCGGATGGATAAAGGTGCTGTCTTCGTTGCGACAGCAATTGCTGCGGCAGTCGGTTCACTATTCATGGGGATTATTGCGAGATATCCGATTGGACTTGCACCTGGAATGGGCTTAAATGCATTCTTTGCATTCAGTGTTGTATTAGGAATGGGGATTCCTTGGCAAACTGCACTAACTGGTGTGCTATTTTCAGGTCTAATATTTATTGCTTTATCACTATCGGGTTTACGAGAAACGATTATTAACGCAATCCCTGCGCAACTTAAATATGCAGTTGCTGCGGGTATCGGTCTTTTTATTACATTCCTAGGTTTTCAAAATGCCAATATTATCGTCGCGGATCCAAATACACTTGTCGCGTTGGGTGATTTATCCCAAGGTCCGACCCTACTGGCAATTTTTGGTCTTGTTATTACTGTGATCATGATGGTTCGTAAGTTGAATGGTGCAATTTTTTACGGAATGATAATTACTACTATAGTAGGGATGGTTTTTGGGTTAATCCATTTGCCCAATAAAATCGTTTCCGCTATACCGAGCGTAGCACCGACATTTGGCGCTGCTTTCGATGCGATATTCCAGGATCCGACTTCTTTACTTACAACTCAATTCCTAGTTATTGTTATTACTTTTCTATTCGTGGATTTCTTCGATACTGCAGGTACGCTGGTCGCGGTTGCGAATCAAGCAGGTTTAATGAAAGATGATAAACTTCCTCGAGCAGGTAATGCGCTTCTCGCGGATTCAATGGCTACAGTCACCGGTGCGGTTTTAGGGACATCGACGACAACTTCCTACATTGAATCGACTGCAGGTGTTTCAGCGGGAGCGAGAACTGGGTTTGCTTCTATAGTAACGGGCGTCCTGTTTCTACTAGCCTTGTTCTTTTCGCCGTTGCTGTTCGTAATTACGTCTGAAGTAACTGCGCCAGCTTTAATTATTGTAGGTGTACTGATGGCCTCATCATTGGGTAGTATCGAATGGACACGCTTTGAAGTCGCTGTGCCGGCATTCTTTACAATTATTACGATGCCACTTAGTTATAGTATCGCAACAGGTATTGCGATTGGTTTCATTTTTTATCCCATCACGATGATAGTGAGTGGAAGAGGAAAAGAAGTTCATCCAATCATGTATGGTTTATGGTTTGTTTTTGTCTTGTATTTCATATTCATAAAGTAACGGAAGTGAATTAGAGGGCCTCCTTTTTAATAAGGAGGCCCTCTAATGATTTAATTCAGCACCTTGGATAATTCCTATCTAACATATATTGTGAATAAACTATGGGCCGCCTAAGAGGTTTAATTAGAGTAGTCTAGCCCTACAGTATCAGGCTTTGTAACATGAAGACCTCATCTTAGATCGCCGTCTTTGGATCCCATATCTTCAATTGGTTTTAAATGTTGGAATGATAGATATTAATGAAAACGCAACAAACTTTACAGAAAGAATATAAAACTGTTGACATACGTTTATATGGATGTTATATTTATTAAGCAGTCGGGAGCAAACGACAAATACCGACAGCGAAACACAACAAATGAACCTTGAAAACTGAACAGCAAAACATCAATGAGATACAGCGAGAGTGTGAACGCACTTGAGCAAAACGTTTCGAAGTAAGTCGATTTCGGTCGAACGAAAAGATACACACACAAGAATCTTCGGATTCGAGTCAGCAAGAAATGAGCTATTCATTTTCTTCTATTATGGAGAGTTTGATCCTGGCTCAGGACGAACGCTGGCGGCATGCCTAATACATGCAAGTCGAGCGAAAGTTAGAGAGCTTGCTCTCTAACTTTAG
>NZ_JBXCJD010000012.1:0-79738 GCF_056786515.1 Sporosarcina sp. Y838
CATGTATTAGGCATGCCGCCAGCGTTCGTCCTGAGCCAGGATCAAACTCTCCATAATAGAAGAAAATGAATAGCTCATTTCTTGCTGACTCGAATCCAAAGATTCTTGTGTGTGTTTCTTTCCAGCCAACCAAAGCTAGCTTAGTTAGAAACGTTTTGCTCAAGTGCGTTAGCACTCTCGCGATATCTCATTGATGTTTTGCTGTTCAGTTTTCAAGGTTCATTCGTGAGAGAAAATATCAAGTTTCTCAAACACTTCATTTGATGTCGTCGTAATGGCGACTTTCTTAATATAACATTTCTTCCGGAAGGAGTCAACAACTTTTTTAACTTCTTTTTCACTCGTTGTTTCTCGCTCCCTGAGGACATGTATTAATATACAACAAGTTAGCACTATAAATCAAGTCTTTTTGAAAAAGAATTTTTCCCGCAGTTTTTTTCCGTCTATTACGAACAGGACAATCCCCGCTATGACAATGATTCCGCCTGCTATTTGGGACATTGATAATGTTTCATTAAAGATATAGAACGCCAGAATAGCTGCTCCAACTGGTTCAAAGAGAATTCCGATGGATATTACATTGGTACTTACCCATTTGAGCGCCCAGTTAAAAAGAGTATGCCCCAACAAATTCGGAATTAGAGCTAGCATGACAAACCAGAACCAATCAGAACCGGGATAAGGTCCAAACGACTCTCCTTTGATAAGTACATAAAAAAACAATGTGATTGTACTAATTGAGTAAACAACAAACGTATAAGTAATAAGGGAGAGACGTTTACGCACATCTTGCCCGAATAAAAGATAGGTGGTGATAAGCGCGCAAGCAATCAATGCAAGCATATCTCCGTAAAAAGCCGTTCCGCTCAGTTTAAAGTCTCCCCAACTGATAATGACACTTCCCGATAGAGCTATCAGTGCGGATAAGATTGTTTTGAAACCAAGTTTCTCTTTAAATATAAAGTACGTTCCGGCAAAAGCGAAAATCGGTTGTAATGTAACAAGTACAGTTGAACTTGCAACCGAAGTGTAATTTAGAGATTCAAACCATAATATGAAGTGAAACGCTAAGAACACCCCAGCTATTGCTGAAAAAGTCCAATCCTTTTTGCTGAGCGTAAAAACTTCATGCCTATACTTCATTAAGAAGAGCGGTAACATGATCAAAACCGAGAACAACATTCTATAGAATGCAATAACTCCCGCATCAGCTGTAGCAAGTTTTACAAATATTGCTGATAGTGCCACGGAAATTACACCGATGATTATTGGTATATAGGGATGAATTGCAGGTCTTTCCACTTCTAACACATCTCTTTCGATAAAATAGGTTACCTATTACACTTTTAAGGTATTAGATAATTATAAGTATAACATGGTTAAAAAGAGAGGACATTAAGGGGGGAAGGCTAATGACTTGGATTGCGAACGAGGCAATGTATCCTGAAGTTTTAATTAAGATTACACTCGCTTTAGTATTAAGTTTAGTAATCGGTGTAGAAAGGGAAATAAAGAAGAAGCCGATTGGATTAAAGACTAGTGCCGTCATCGCCACTTTTAGTTGCCTTCTAACAGTCGTCTCTATAGAAGCAGCTTATCTCGTTCCAGCTCGCGACGATATAAACGTAACAATGGATCCACTTAGACTTGCCGCACAAATTGTTAGCGGAATTGGCTTTCTTGGAGCAGGGGCTATTCTGCGACGGGATAATGACAACATTACCGGTTTGACGACTGCGGCAATGATTTGGGGTGCGGCAAGTATTGGGATAGCTGTTGGGGCAGGGTTCTATATTGAAGCTGCGTTCGCTGTACTTAGCGTGATGTTTGTTATCGAGGTTCTCGCTCCTGCTCTTGGTAAATTCGGTCCAAAAAGACTAAGAACTAAAGAGGCTACTTTCATTGTAGTGTTATCTGATAAGTCGAAGATTGAAGATCTAATTACTTACCTAGAGGCTGAGAGCATGACCATCGAGAATTTACGCATTCGACAGATCATCGGAAATGATAAACAAATCCAACACGAACTAGATTTTCGACTCTCCACACTTCCCAAAAAAGCAACTTCCCTTTTGTACATCGAACTAACGACACTACCTTATATCGAATCGGTTGAAATCGAAATATTTCCATAATGGAGGAAAACTATGAGAGATTTATTAAAACTATTAAAAGAAGGCAACAAGCCTTCCCTACTGGCAGCAATCGTAAATACAATTATCGCCTGTTTAAAAGCTGCCGCCTTCTTCTTCACAGGCAACGTAGCAATGTTTGCTGAAATGATGCATTCCTTTGGTGATGCAGCCAATCAATTTTTCGTGTTCATCGGTTCGGCCTTGTCTAAAAAAGCACCTACCCCAAAGTATCCAAATGGATTTGGCAGGGTAGTCAACTTAGTTTGCCTTGGTGCTGTCATCATCGTCGGAATTATGTCTTATGAAGCAATTATAGGTGGATGGCATCATGTTATTAATCCAGCTGAATCAGGTGGAATTAAAAATTTAGTTATTAACCTGTCAGTTCTGGGCATCGGGATCATTCTTGAATGCGTCGTCCTTTATAAAGCAGGTAAAGAAGTTTTACATGAAGCCGGCATCATTAAGGGCGGTCTTGCACCGATTACCCTTGGGTTCCGTAATCTCAATCGCGCCAAGCCTGCCACTAAATTAGTATTCATGGAAGATTTTGTTGCAACATTGGGTGGTATTCTTGCATTTGCCGCTATACTAATAGCCCATTTCCTAGGATTACTTGTAGCAGAAGGTATTGCATCTATCCTAATCGGTTTGATGATGTTCTATGTTGTCGGCAAAGTGTTCCTAGAAAATGCACGCGGAGCTATTGGAGAAACCGATGAGGAAATGCTTCATCACATTACACATCTAGTTGCGGCTGATCCGGATGTAAAAGATATTCAACGAATTGAAGTTATTAAAGAAGGAGAATTTCTTCATGTTGAAATTGTAGCTGAAGTGGAGCCTACTCTTACCCTCGCTTATATCGATGATGTGCGCGATAAGCTGATGGATATTGTTCTAAATCAGAAAGGCGTAAGAGACGTCCTCATTTCATTCGATGAAGATGATGGTGTTGAATCTACATGGATGAGATCCAATTTACACGGAGCTTCGGAACAGTTTAATTCAAAACTTCCGGAATAAGCACAAAAAAAACCGTCACGTATGGATTTCTCCAACGTGACGTTTTCATATTTCTTACAATGAAGCTTTTAATATTGAAAGCACATCTTCATTATCAAGCCTGTTGAATTTCCCAAGTGGCCCATTAATGGTTGCCTTGTCTGCCATTAATCCCAGTTTGGAATCATCGATATTATAATACGCAAGTGTTTCAGGTGCACCTATTGAGGTCCAGAATGCTCTCAATCGTTCAATACCCTCAAAAGCAATTTCTTCTTCACGTTTCCCTTCCGGCTCGACACCAAATACGTTGACTGCAAGTTTAGCAAATCGTGTTGGATTACTTTTAACATTATGACGCATCCAGTGCGGGAAAAGAATCGCAAGTCCACCCGCATGCGGAATATCATAGACTGCGGATACAGCGTGTTCGATATCATGAGTAGCCCAGTCGCCTTGATATCCCATTTGAAGGAAACCATTCAATGCCATAGTCCCTGCAAACAGAATCGTTTCCCGCAAATCATAATTAGTGAGATCTTCAACCAGCTTCGGACCATTAGCCATGATCGCGCGAAGTACGCCTTCGCACATTTCATCTTGTACGGGTGTGTTTTCAGCATTATTGAAGTATTGTTCAAATACGTGTGACATCATATCAACAATACCGTAAATTGTTTGGTCTTTCGGAACAGATATTGTATATGTCGGATCAAGAATTGAGAATTTCGGGAAATTGAACGGACCACCCCATCCGTATTTCTCTTCTGTTTCTTCATTTGTAATGACAGAGCCTGCATTCATTTCTGAGCCCGTTGCTGCAAGCGTTAAAACTGTCCCAAATGGAAGTGCGTCTTCCGCTAACGCTTTCTTCGTGACTAGATCCCAAGCGTCACCATCGTATTTCGCGGCTGATGCAATCAATTTCACACAGTCTATAACTGAACCGCCCCCTACTGCTAGGATGAAGTCAATATCTTTTTCTTTACAAATCGCTGCACCTTTACGCGCGGTCGAAACGCGCGGATTCGGATCCACACCCGCTAATTCAAATACTTCGTTATTGTTTTCACGTAAAATCGTCATTACTTCATCATAGAGGCCATTCTTCTTAATACTGCCACCGCCATAAACAACAAGCACTCTATTCCCGTAATTCGTTAGTTCTATCGTTAATTTTTGAATTTGGTTTTTCCCGAAAATTAACTTTGTTGGATTGTGAAATATGAATTCATTCATATTATTACCTCCTTCTACTCTTTTCATTATCCAAAACAATAAGCAAGTTTGCAATTCTAAAGGGTGCGTATGAAAACACTATTGTTACGATACTGGGAAAAATCATAAAAGGCATCTCCCGCTTAATAAAACGGGAGATGCCTTTTATATTTAACTTATGCCCAACCACGGAAACGTGATGCTTCTGCAGTTTTACGTACACCAATCATATATGCTGCTAGACGCATGTCTATGTTACGGGTTTCTGCAGTTGCATAGACGTTATCAAATGCATCAACCATTTTTTTCGTCATTTTTTCACGCACTTCTTCTTCAGTCCAGTAGTACCCCATATTGTTTTGGACCCACTCGAAGTAAGAGACTGTTACGCCTCCCGCACTTGCAAGAACATCAGGTACTAAGAGAATTCCACGTTCTTTAAGGATTCTCGTTCCTTCACTCGTTGTTGGTCCGTTCGCTGCTTCAACAACGATTTTAGCCTTGATATCATGTGCATTTTTTTCAGTAATTTGGTTTTCAATTGCTGCAGGAACTAGGATATCACAATCAAGTTCAAGCAATTCCTGATTTGTTATTGTGTTATCGAAAAGTGTTGTTACTGTTCCAAAGCTATCGCGACGATCAAGTAAATAATCGATATCTAAACCATCCGGATCATGAAGCGCTCCGTATGCATCGGAAATTCCGATTACTTTTGCACCTGCGTCGTGAAGAAATTTGGATAAGAAACTTCCAGCATTCCCGAAACCTTGAATAATAATTTTCGCACCTTTCATATCGATTCCACGACGTTTTGCCGCTTCATTGATAATAATCGTTACGCCTTCCGCAGTTGCCCGGTCACGACCTTGTGATCCACCAAGAACAATCGGTTTACCTGTAATGAAACCAGGAGAATTGAACTCATCAATACGACTATATTCATCCATCATCCATGCCATAATCTGAGCATTTGTAAATACATCAGGTGCTGGAATATCTTTATTAGGTCCCATTACTTGGCTTAATGCACGAACATAACCTCGGCTTAGGCGTTCAAGTTCACCCATTGACATTTCACGGGGATCACAGATAATTCCACCTTTACCTCCACCATATGGTAAATCGACAATACCAGCTTTAAGCGTCATCCACATTGACAGTGCTCTAATTTCATCAAGCGTCACATCTGGATGGAAACGAACGCCGCCCTTTGTCGGTCCAACTGCATCGTTATGCTGTCCACGGAAACCCGTGAAAACTTTAACCTTGCCATCGTCCATTTTAATTGGAATACGCACTTCAACCATACGAAGTGGTTCTTTTAAAAGTTCGTACATTCCTTCATCGTAGCCTAATTTATCAAGTGCATCTTTATATAGTTCTTGAGTAGACGTAAACAGATTCAAGTTTTCACTCATTTAACGGTTCGCCTCTTTGATTCATAATTTTTTCTATGCATATATTGTAACATATCAGACACTTATTTGGACAAAAAATTTATTTTTTGAAAACTTTTTTTATTCTAACAAGTGCCCACTCGAGTTCTTCTTTTGTAATAATAAGCGGTGGAGCAAATCGAATTACTGTATCGTGCGTCTCTTTACAAAGCAAGCCGAGTTCTTTTAGCTCTTCACAGTATGGACGTGCAGCTTCTTTCAATTCAACGCCGATGAATAATCCGCGCCCACGTACTGATTTTATAGTCGGATTATCAATTTTCTTTAACTCTTCCATAAAGTAATTTCCAAGTTCGAGAGAGCGTTTCGCCAATTGTTCTTCTTCCAACACTTCAAGAGAAGCAATGGATACTGCGCAAGCCATTGGATTTCCACCGAAAGTCGATCCGTGTGATCCAGGATTGAATACACCGAGAACTGCTTTGTCAGCCAACACACAAGAAATCGGGAATACTCCTCCACCTAGTGCTTTACCCAGGATGTACATATCTGGTTCCATGTCTTCCCATTCACATGCAAACATTTTACCAGTACGGCATAGGCCGGCCTGAATTTCATCTGCTATAAAGAGGACGTTGTTCTTTTTACATAATTCACGCGCTGCTTTCATATAGCCTTCAGGGGGAATAATAATACCTGCTTCACCTTGAATCGGTTCAATAAGGAATGCAGCTGTATTCGGAGTGATTGCAGCTTCAAGTGCCTTGATATCACCATAAGGAATAAGGTTAATGCCTGATAGCATCGGACCGAATCCGCGTTTATATTCAGCGTCTGATGATAAAGAGACCGCTAACATCGTACGGCCATGGAAGTTTCCTTCGCATGCAATAATTTCTGCCTGATTTTCTGCTACTCCTTTAACATCATAAGCCCAACGACGTGCCGCTTTAATAGCTGTTTCAACAGCTTCAGCGCCTGTATTCATCGGAAGCGCCATTTCTTTACCTGAAAGTTTACAAACTTTTTCATACCACGTACCAAGTTGGTCATTATGGAAAGCACGTGACGTAAGTGTAACTTTATCGGCTTGGTCTTTAAGTGCTTGAATAATTTTCGGATGACGATGGCCTTGATTTACTGCTGAGTACGCAGAAAGCATATCCATGCATTTATTGCCTTCCGGATCTTTTACCCAAACCCCTTGCGCTTCAGAAATAACAATTGGTAGTGGATGGTAATTATTTGCCCCAAATTTCTCCGTTTTGAGAATTATTTTTTCTGAGACTGACACTTATTTACCTCCTTTGATTATGTAAGTCAGGCCAATCAGCAGATGGGCTTGTTTATCGGTGTCTAGCTCCGGGCGCCCTTAGCTTTTCTTATAGTGTTTCTGACGTTGTTTGCCCTTGCATATGAAGTTGCAAGTAATCCGGACCGCCGGCTTTTGAATCTGTCCCTGACATATTGAACCCACCAAACGGTTGGTAACCGACGATTGCACCTGTGCAACCACGGTTGAAGTAAAGGTTACCTACGTGGAAATCTTCACGAGCTTGTTCAATATGGAAACGGTTATTCGTAATGACTGCGCCTGTCAATCCATAGTCTGTATTGTTGGCATATTCAATCGCCTCAGTGAAGTCTTTTGCTTTCGATAAGCCGACAACAGGACCAAAGATTTCTTCTTGCATAACACGACCTGTTGGATCCAAGTCCGCAATTACTGTTGGAGCAACAAAGAATCCTTTAGAACTGTCTCCAGTTCCGCCTGCGACAATCCGTCCTTCTTCTTTACCAATTTCAATATAGCTCATGATTTTGTCGAATGAAGCTTGATCGATCACTGGACCAGTGAAGTTTGAGTTGTCTTCTGGATCGCCATACGTCAATTCTTTTGTCAACTCCTCAACGCGCGCGACAACTTGGTCGTAAACGTCCTCATGAATAATCGCTCGTGAACAAGCTGAACATTTTTGCCCACTAAAACCGAACGCTGATTTTACAATTGATTGTGCGGCAAGTTCCAAGTCAGCTTCGTTATCAACAACGATTGTATCTTTTCCGCCCATTTCAGCGATAACGCGTTTCAACCAAATTTGACCTTTATTCACCTTAGCTGCACGTTCATAGATACGTGAGCCTACTTCACGAGAACCGGTGAATGAAACAAAACGTGTTCTAGGATGATCAACTAGGTAGTCGCCAACCTCAGCACCAGATCCAGGGATGTAGTTTACAACTCCCGCTGGCATTCCTGCTTCTTCGAGAACTTCTATGAATTTGTATGCAATAACCGGTGTTGTCGATGCTGGTTTAAGAAGAACTGTATTTCCTGTAACTAATGCAGCAACTGTTGTTCCAGCCATGATTGCGAAAGCGAAGTTCCATGGCGAGATGATTACGCCCACTCCAAGAGGAATGTAGTCAAAGCGGTTGTATTCACCAGGACGGCTTACAACGGGAATACCATTTTTCAAATCTAGCATTTGGCGAGCATAGAATTCCATGAAATCGATTCCTTCAGCTGTATCGGCATCTGCTTCGTTCCAAGGTTTCCCTGCTTCCTTCATAAGGAGTGCTGAGAATTCGTGTTTACGGCGACGAATGATTGCAGCAGCTTTGAATAGTACGTCTGCACGGAATTCAGGTTTCACTTTTTTCCATGTGTTGAATGTTTCATCTGCAACTTTCATTGCTTTTTCGGCAAGGTCTTTGCTTGCTTTCGAAACGCGACCTATTACTTGCTCTCTATTAGAAGGGTTAGTTGAAACCAATTTTTCTTCAGTCATGATGCGTTCCCCACCGATGATTAGTGGATAATCCTGTCCTAGATAACCTTCAACCACTTTTATACCCTCAAGAAAAGCTTGTTTGTTCTCTTCTACTGTGAAATCTGTAAATGGTTCATGTTTATATGGAATCATATTATTCCTCCTCTTCAGTAGTAGGACGCAAAATTTATTTGCACTTTGTATTTGATTACATATATAATAATGCAAAAGATTGTTGCGGATATCAAGCATTATTCATTATTTTTTTAAAAATAGGAGTTGGAAGGTGATTACTTTGAAGAATATCGACATTTCACTCTTCCCTTTTTTTCAGTTTGCGGTGCGTCGCGCAGCGGCTGGTATACATGCAGTTGATAAAATCGGAAGAACTGTCATCTATAATGAAAAGATGAAAGAAATTGAAGGACTCGCACTTGAAGATGTCGCTGATCGGTCAATTTTAGAGCTGTTCAATTTTGACCTGGAGGAAAGTACACTTTTAAAAGTTTTGCAAAGTGGCAAAGAGCAATTAAATGTAAAACAGACTTACTGGAATAGGAACGGTACCGAAATTACAACAATTAATGATACGTTTCCGATTTTTGACAACGAAATTCTAATTGGAGCCGTAGAACTAGCCCGCGACGTTACGGCACTTGAAAGATTTATTCTTCAACCGTTTAGAAAAAACAGTGTTCCAGTGACATTCAATCAGATTATTGCTTCCTCACCTTCTATGAAAGTGGTGATTACGACTGCAAAAAAAGCAGCGCGAGCAAAATTACCTGTACTATTAATCGGTGAAACCGGAACAGGTAAAGACCTTATCGCCGAGAGTATACATAATGAATGCTCTACTTCCAACACACTATTTTACACCCTATTCTGCCACAGTTCAGACCTACTAGCATTAGATCGTTTAGGTAAAGATTTGAACGTACCAGAACCATTAACTCTTTTTTGCGAGAGAATCGATTTGCTGTCCATTCCACTGCAACAGAAATTACTAGCGATACTATTAGAAAACCCTTACAGCAATAAGCAATTCATCGCGAGTATCGGGGATGATCCAGTGGAATTAATCGCTTCGGGGGCTTTATTGAAAGATTTGTATTATTTCTTTGCTTCTTTCACCATTCGAATTCCTCCTTTAAGAAAACGGAAAGAGGATATATTACCTTTCGTTTTGGCTTATTTAGAGCGTCGGAGTGAACGGTACGGTTCTACACTTAAAGGGATTACTGTGGAGGTTGAGGATTTATTCCTCGGATATGAGTGGCCGGGAAATATGCGAGAACTTGAATTTCTTCTGGATGAAATCTCTTCTATTGCCACTACTGAGATGGCCATTACATATGATCTACTACCGTTACATTTCCGGATGAAAGGCGCAGAGATTACCGAGGAACCGACGCAGGCTACGGACTTTATTGTGCAGTCCGATAAAGAGTTGTTGCCGCTTGATCAGTTTTTGCGTGAAGCGGAAGGCTATTATTTAAAAAAAGCGATGAAACTCAATAATGAAAACATCACAAAAACTGCACAGGCACTTGGCATGAGCAGACAGAATTTACAATATCGTTTGAGGAAATTAAAAAAATGAGGGAGAAGGCATGTTTGCCTCCTTCCTCATTTTTTCTGTCCAGCTTCAGCGCCTAGCCCCTCGAGTCGCTTCAGTCTTGCTGATAAAGGCAAAGAACGCCTTTATCTTCAAACCTTCCAGCAGGGACGGATTGAACTTCATCCCTCTTTATTGCGACACGACGTCGCGCACTTAGACTGCCTTCCTTTTGGTCCGCTTATGCCTGTCGCGCCTTAGCGGCCGCTTACGCTTTTCTTCATTGCCCTGATTTTTCAATCCAGTCTTGGAGTTTTTCTTTCAGTGAGTTGAATCCGTCTGCATCGCTTTCATCGACGCGTGCTTGCAATGATTTACGTGGACGGTCGTCTTTTCGGATGGTAGCCGGTGCTTCTTGAAGAGCTCTAATGGACAAGCTGATTTTTCCTGCAGCTTCGTCGACCTCTAGTACCTTTACTTGTACTTCCTGCCCCACAGTTAGAAATTCATTGATATCTTTGACAAAACCATACGTAATTTCAGAGATGTGGACAAGTCCTTGTGTTTCATCGTCAAGTGCTACAAATGCACCGTACGGTTGGATACCCGTTACTTTGCCGGAAAACTCTTCTCCTGCTTCGAATTTTTGCGCCATGTAAAACAGCTCCCAATCTATTTTGGTATCGATTCTGCCCTTAAGGCCACTTAAAATTATATCATGTTTGAAGTGACCGGGCAAAAATTCGACAGCTTGAAAGGGTTCAACTTTATTACACTGCCACACATGTTAATCCTCAAATTCGTGCAGTAAAAGATCTAAGTCCGCATGACTGATTCTCCATACATTTTCATCTTCCAAAACCATCTGAACCAAATATGCTGTCGTACTTCCTTGTTGAAATCCAATCGAACCTGTTGTTTCTCCGTCACTATTGAAATGCAGACCATCGTAGCTATCAATTGCTATTTCCACTAGACTCCATTGAGCAGTGTATTCTTCGAGCGTAGCCGTATTATTTTTGGTGCTATAAAGCCGCCACATCGTCTCGGAATCTTCTCGCTCATTTGCGTACAAGTATACCCCGATAATGACCAATGGACTGATTCCTTGCAGTGTGGATTGGTCGTAATTTGATGAAAATGAATGGTACGTCTCTTTAACTAAGTCCTCGAAGAAGGTATCGGGGAAAGACACACTTTCAAAGCCAGATGGATTTTGTCTAAATCCTTGCATGCTAAACGTATCGAGTCTCCCGGATTTTGCAAGTTCCAATGCTTGATGAACATCGTAGGCTTCTAATCGGCTGTGACTATTCGATTCCGTCCAATCCGTCGCTTTCATCTCTGAATTAATTGTTTGCATGAGATAAGCTGCTGGTGAACTCTTTCCAGCACTAGCGATTCTTTCCCATCCTGCTCGATAATCCATTTTCACTTTACCGTTAGTATCGAATACCTGATCAGGCTCCGTTCCCCCAATGATTTCGTAAAAAAGTTCACTGTACGACCAACCCAGGTTATGAAATACTTCATCCGTAAACGTTGTGGCTAATAACGTTTTTTCTATTTCTAGTAAATAGTCGATTGAGTCTTCTAGCGGATGCACAAGACCCGGATACATAACCAACGGCGTCGCTTCCAAACCCGTCAAATAGCCGCTAAGATCGGGGTGGATAGAGGATCTAATTTTAGCGCTATGCTCATTCTTTTTAAAAACAGGAGCAATAGGCGCCCAGTTTTTTATGGACACCGGATACATATTTTGCTTAATCATGCCATCCAAGGCAAACTGTAAATCTTCAGGATATGTATCCTTTCGTTTCATGAATCCTTCAATATCTATGATTCCGTTATCTACTGCATCCTCGATAATCTGTTCGTGTTTGTAGAGAATCGAGAAATAGGTTTGTTGAATTAGGTAAATCTTTTCCAAATAATCTAACATAAATTCATTGCTCTTTTCCAAGTCGTCTGCAAGCGATTTTTTAAATAACCGTTTAGTCATCTCAGATGGCAATTCCAATGACTTGATTATTTCCCCATACTCTTCTTCTACCTTCTTCTTATTCAAGGTACCAGTGTTACTCATAACACCTTCGTACCGAAGGATCATAGACTCAAAATCGGCTCGTTCTTTCTCCCCATAAAAAACATGGTTAAATGCCTCGCTGCCTACAGTCGGTTCAGTCAGACCCAGTTCGGTGTAGCGATTTCCGACTTCTTTCTCAAATGATGCCTTTAGCCTTTCAATATATTTTTCGGCGGCAGCCTTTTTATATTCCTCACTTGTCACAACAGGAACAATCAGCAGTGATAGAAGGACAAGGACTCCCACACTCCAAGAAATCATAGCCTTCTTTGAAATCGATTGTGCCGCTTTCCCAGTCGTCTGAACTACCTTCTGCGACTCTTCAAAAACCTGTTCTTTTCTAAATGTAGTTTTTAATCGTCCATACGATTTAGTAAGGAATTCAAGCCTCTTTTTTAGCGACGCGATTTCCAGGTCGTAAAATGCTTCCGCAATAGCTTGTTCAATTGTTTCCTCAGTAGTATCCAAAATTGCTGCAATGCTTACATCATCCAGGTGATGAAATTTCGAGAGAATAAACGGTACTTTCCTATCTATTTCAAGCATAACAATCTTGATATGCAATTCCTGATCCTCTTCAAATAGAAATATCGGTTCATTCGGTGTATTGGCTAGTCGCGTATTTGATAGAATATTTACTGCATGTTTATATAAAGTCTCAATAAGCGGCTTTTCAAAGTCATGGGATTCTAGCTGATTGTGAAAGTTCCTAAATGTTTCCCCCGTTACATCCACCGCTTGTTTTAACGGACAGCCATACTGTACGGCGAAACGCTCAATGTCTCCCGAATAGATGTTCATCCATTGTTCAAAAGCGTCAATTTCGCCAGCCCTCACCTTTTGACTCAACTCGGCATCTTCCACAGGCACCCCTCCAGTACATAATTCTAATTATTTCAATTATATCAAAGATTATCCTGTATTGAAATTTGTTTCACAATCCGAAGTTATTTTATTGTAAAAAATAAGCCATACCCATTTGAATGCGGGTACAGCTCAACAGGTTAGACGATACATTTCGCCTCGTATTTAATCGCTAGCAACTTATAAGAAATTTGTACACAGTTTTCAATCGGAATCCATTGCTCATAGGTATGTTCATAAACTTCCCGAATTCGCTTTGCAAGGTCTGTAGGATGATCAAGTCGATGTAAATCCGCTACGATATCGACAATTTCAAGTGCATACGCTTTTGGTCCGACTTCGAATGGGTCCCATTGTTCAAGAAGTGCAACAGCCTTTTTATTCATTTCAATTGTATGCACGATGAGTCACCTAATTTTTCTCATTATTTTAGACTATGATAACATAGAAAAGAAAAAAGAAAAGAGGGATTTCCATGCATAACTTTGAACTTGTGATTGAACGACGTAAAACACGTTCTGCAAAATGGGACTTAATGGAAATGGTCTATGGTATTGAAGATGCATCCGATATTTTACCGATGTGGGTCGCGGATATGGATTTTGCCGCTCCTGAAGTTGTCGTAAATGCCATGAAAGAACGACTCGACCATGCCGTATTCGGCTATTCTTACATTCATGATGAATGTAAAGATGCAGTTAGCTCATGGCTTTCTGAACGTCATGGTTGGGAAACAAAAAACGAATGGATGTTATTCCACCAAGGTGTTATTCCAGCCATCGCTTCAGTAATTGAAACGTTTACAAATCCGGGTGACGGAATCCTAGTCACTTCCCCCGTCTATCCGCCGTTCTTCCAACTTCCCAAACGTCAAGAACGGAACCTGGTCGAATGTATCATGAATGAAGTGGACGGCGTTTACTCCATCGATTTTGAAGAATTCGAGAAAAGCCTTCAGCAAGATGTAAAACTATTCATCTTATGTAATCCGCATAACCCTGGCGGCATCGTCTGGACAGAAGCCGAACTGAAAGAAATGGTGCGACTCTGTACAAAATACAATGTACTGATTTTATCGGATGAAATACACTCAGACCTTGTTTTCTCAGGACATAAGCATATTCCACTGGCTGCCGTTGCTGGCGAAGAAACCGGACGTATCATAACATGTGTTGCACCTACGAAAACGTTTAACCTTGCCGGAATTCAAGCTGCTGTAATGATTGCGACGGATAAAGATGTGAGAGGAAAGCTTTCACTAAATGCCATGGCACACGGCCAGATGGGATTGAATTCATTTGCAAGTGTCGCTTTAACTGCAGCATACAAGGAAGGCGGACCTTGGCTTACGGAGCTGTTGGAAATAATTTCACACAATATGGATTATGCAATTCTTGAATTAACAAAAGCAATTCCTGGTTTAAAAATAGCTAAACCGCATGCGACATATCTTCTTTGGATTGATTTCCGTGGTACTGGATTTTCAGAAAAAGAAATAATGGACAAGCTTTTGAATAAAGGGAAGCTTGCGCTCGAACCTGGATCGAAGTACGGAGAGGCTGGACGTGGATTCCTTCGTATGAATATGGCAACACCATTGTCAGTTGTCATAGATGGCGTCAATCGCTTTATCACTGCATTGAGTGATTGAGATAGTTGTAATGAGAGATTACTCATTTCAACAAAAAAACAGCATCCTCAGTTGGGAGGATGCTGTTTCTCTTTCGCTTCGCGGCGTTCTCGCAAAATGCGTTCTTCAAGTTCTTTTGTTTCCAATTCCTGTTTCTTCGAATTTTTTCGAATCCACCTAAAAGCGAAAAACATGAGAACCATGAAGGCTGCAAACGATAACGCAGCCGGGATGTATTCTGATTTATCTTCCGGAAAGTAAAGGAACGGCATTAATAGAGCGTTCACTTCCATCCACTTCCTTACGTTATTAATTTCTCATAATCAAAATTACTTTTGAAGAATTTCGATAGATTCAATTGAAATATCTTCAACTGGTTTGTCTTGACGGCCTTTTTTAACTTTTGCAATGGCATCGACAACATCCATGCCTTCGATAACTTGGCCAAATACCGTATGTTTTTGGTCTAGGTGAGGTGTTCCGCCCATTTCGCTGTACGCTTGTGCAATATCAGCAGGCCATCCGCCTTTTGTCATTTGTTCAACTGTACCTGGAGCTTGTGATGCATGAACAATGAAGAACTGGCTGCCATTTGTACCAGGACCAGCGTTTGCCATCGAAAGAGCTCCTTTTAGGTTGAATAGTTCTTCAGAGAATTCGTCTTCGAAGGAATCGCCGTAGATACTAGCTCCGCCCATACCTGTACCTGTTGGATCTCCACCTTGAATCATGAAATCTTCGATAACGCGGTGGAAGATAATGCCGTTGTAGTAACCGTTTTCTGCATGTGTCAAGAAGTTTTCAACTGTTTTTGGTGCTTGTTCGGGAAAAAGCTTGATTTTGATTGGCCCCATAGTTGTGTTCATAACAACGAGCGCCTCGTTTGCTGCTACTTCATTCGATAATTGTGGATACATTGTTGTTGCCTCCTCTAAGTTCTTAGTACTATTTTTTTCCGCTGGCGTTTTACCAACAGGCACTTCATCTTCTTGTTTCTCGTTCTCTGTAGCACTATTTCCGCAAGCGGCTAATAGTAAGAGACTGATAGAAATTGTTAGAAGGGAGAAAATTATTTTCCTCATTATGATTCACCCCGAATCAGTTTATCATATCATACCTTCTATTTCGATAAATAAGCATGAAACTTCCTTCGTTTACCGAACTGTTTTATACTTAATCTAAAGGCACGACGCAGAAAGAAGGTTTTCATATGGACGTGCAAAAACGGAATTTTATCATCATCTGGATTTCGAACGTGCTCGTTGCTGGAACCATGACGATGATTATGCCCTTTTTATCTCTCTATATTGAAACATTCGGTGACCATTCCGATGCATATGTTCAAAAATGGGCTGGTTTAATCTTTGGCGCTACATTTGTTACCGCTTTTATCATGTCTCCCGTTTGGGGACGGGTCGCCGATAAGTATGGTTTTAAGCCTATCCTTCTCATCAACGGATTCGGCATTGCAACATCCGTTTTTTTAATGGGATTTGTCGATTCCGTTGAGGCATTTTTCCTCCTACGTCTTTTAAATGGGCTTGTCACTGGATTTATACCTACGTCACTTGCGTTTATTTCTTCACAGACCGCAAAAAAAGAAGCTGGGAAAATGCTCGGTACGCTACAGATGGGCAGTGTTACAGGAACGTTATTTGGTCCAGTTTTCGGGGGGTTACTTGCGGATACTTTCGGCTTTCAGTACACCTTTATCATTACGTCCATCTCCGTTATCGTCGCTGCAATTATTGTCCTATTCGGGATTAAAGAACAGAAACGGATTAAAAATCCGAAAGCAATTCAATACTCCAGAAAGTCAATAATAAGTGGTCTTCTACATCACAGACTTATGTTAAATGTCATGATTGTAACAGCACTTATCCAGATCGGAAACTTCAGTATCCAGCCACTTCTTTCTTTATATGTTTCACATCTGACAGATGCGAAAGATGTGGCGTTCCTCGCCGGTATCACCTTCAGTGCAGCAGGGGTTGGTAATCTCCTATTTGCACGGCGCTGGGGTAAGCTCGGCGACGATATCGGCTATGAAAAGGTTCTTTCAGTTTTGCTGATTTTATCATTCGTCTTTATCATACCCCAAGCTTTCGTGACAGAGCTATGGCAGCTTATTTTCTGGCGGCTACTGTTCGGAATAGCACTTGGTGGAATGATTCCCATAACGACTGCACTGGTTAGACGCGAAGCACCCATCGATATTCAAGGTGAAGTCATGGGTTATAATACGAGCTTCCGTTTTCTTGGGAATATTATCGGTCCAATGTTCGGTGGGATTATCAGTGGTTATATTGGTATTTCTTCCGTCTTCCTGGTCACCGGCGTTCTATTCTTGCTAGGTTTCGCATTTCTCTATTATGCCAAACGAAAACCCGTTCAGGACTTTGAGGATTTCCTAGCATCTGAAGAAAAACGAATACATCCTTAAAAATTCGCACACTTCGATATCCGTAGTGTGCTATATTTTTGTTATTATATGATTTTTGAACGGAGCTCAAAGACATTGAAGCAATTTATCGGTTTCATATTTATCCTTCTCACGATTCCCTTGCTACTCATTGTTCAAAAAGAGATTGCGGTCGAATTGAAAAGTGCACAGTCTTTCAAAGAACAGATAGATCAATACATTGAGCTGTCCCCCCCAACGAGTAACAATCCCTTAGCACTGAAGGATCGCAACGGTGTAATTTTTGCGGAGGAATACATAGAGTGGCGCGACCCTGTCCCACTATCAACCATTCCACTATTCGTTCGCCAACTTTTTCTCGAAAGTGAAGACTCAGGTTTCTACGAGCACCGCGGATATGATATTGCAGCAATCGTGCGTGCTTTTGCTGTTAACACAGTGACAGACGATATCAGACAGGGAGCATCTACCATTACACAACAAGTCGTGCGAATGCGCTTTTTATCCACAGAGAAGACTTATGAACGAAAGCTGACTGAACTTATCTATGCAGCTGAACTAGAAAAACAATCATCAAAAGATGAAATCTTAGAAATGTATTTGAATGAAATGTATTTCGGCAATCAAGTCTACGGAATTAGTGCCGCCGCAACATACTACTTTAGCAAATCTCTAAATGAGCTGAATGAAGCTGAACTTGCCTTTCTCGCAGCGATTCCGAATAACCCAAGTATGTATGATCCTATAAAGCATTTCGATCAGACTAAAACTAGACAGGAACGTCTTCTTTCTGTCTTAGTAAAGGCTCGGAGCATTACTGCCGATGAAGCTGAACGATATAAAGATACGAGCGTTCAATTAAACCTAAAACAAAAAATGAATGCCTTCCCCGCATACAGTACATATGTCCTTGCTGAACTTACTAATCTTATAGCGCAATCAGAAGGTTTGTCAGAAGCAGTAGCAAACGCTTCAAGTGATGCAGAAAAAAATGCACTTGAAGCGTTAATGAAACAGCGTACCGCTGAGGTTTTATCAGACGGACTCATTATTGAAACAGCCCTTGATTCAAAAAAACAGTTGCGCGATGAACAGACAATCTCCGCGATTTTAAAACCCGTTGGTGTAGAAGCTGGGTCTGCTGTTATCGACAATGAAACACGAGAAATCGTCAGTATTTTTGCCGGTGTCGACTATAAAAAGTTTGACTTCCATCGTGCTTATCAGGCAGTCAGACAACCAGGTTCCGCCATCAAACCGCTTCTAGTCTATGCCCCGCTATTTGAAAGTGGTCCCTATACTGAAAATATGCCCATCAATAGCGGAAATATATGCATCGGCTCGTACTGTCCAACAAATATTGGCGGTTTTGTCTATGGCGGTGTAACGGTCAAAGAGGCATTCCGACAGAGTCATAACACGGCAGCCGTTAGGTTATTTCAGATGGTTGGAATTGAAGATGCATTCGGTTTTATAGAACCCTTTGGATTTAAATCCGTTACAAAACGAGATATGAACTATTCAGCCGCACTCGGCGGTTTTTCAAAAGGTGTGACACCTATTGAACTGGCAGGTGCCTATTCCAGTTTTATCAATGGGACGTATTCACCTGTCCATGCGATTCGTGCAGTGAAGGATAGAAAGGGTACTATTCTTTATCAATGGCCGGAAGTTAAGAGCGATGTCTGGTCCCCTTCTACAGTTAAAATAGTTCGTGACTTGATGCAGGATGTCGTATTAAATGGAACGGGGCGCGGCATCAGCTATAACACAGCGTATACTGGTGCAAAAACTGGAACAACGGATCATTATAAAGATTTATGGGTTGGCGGCATGAACGATACCTATACAACGGCTGTCTGGGTCGGCTATGATATTCCGCAGTCAGTTAAAAATGTGAGTGACCAAAAACTGCATCTCCAGATATTTTCAGCGTTACTCCGAGACTAGCCCTTCACCAAATGGCTAGTCTATTTTTTCGCCTATGAACGGCAAGCTTGCGATAACTCCTGTATAGAGTTTCAACAAAATATAGATAATTGTTGAGATGAGAACACACCATAATGTTATTTCAAAAATAATAAGTCCAATCGTGCTGACAATTGTCATGTATCTGCTTAACTTGTAAACGACATAGACAAAGTAAATGAAAGTCGTCAGTAAAAACAAAGTACCTAATAGTACGATTGAATTGACACCTAACACTGATGCGAGCGCGCCGAAAAAGTAAATGACATTACCTCCCCGAGCTTGGCTATACGATTCTCCCAATACGTCTTTTGAAAAGAACAGCATTGCTGTTTCATGAATTGTCTCCGCAATTAACTTTAACGCTGAAAACACCATGAAAAACAATAATGAATAGATGACTAATAAGAAAATACGTAACTGTATTTCCGTTAGGAATTCTCTCATACCTGCATACAGACCAATTCCTTTGAACTGCTCAACAGACACGCCTACTGTGTAAACACCGAATGTCAAACTGAAAAGCACAATTGTAAAGAAAGGCAAATAACCGAATATGTATGGATTTTTCATTTTACACCTCAAAAGTAGTTCTCTTTCTTCAACTCTATAATATAAGAAGAGAGTCGAAAGATGCAATAAGGTGCGGAAATGTTCAATGCAAATACCCCCAATATACGTTATACTTTATAACATTGCAGAAAGTTATGTTTCAATCATCAGGAAGGAGAATTTTCTTGAATTTCGTATTGCTGATTTTTCTGCCTATTGTGGCAGCCTTATTTGTACCTTTCCTATTCAGGAAATTAAAAGATATACATACTGGTTGGTTCGTTTTACTAGTTCCTGTAGCCCTTTTCATTTATTACATTGGATTTATCAAGACAACAATGGACGGCGGACATGCTGTATCAGAGCTTCAATGGATTCCATCGCTCGGTATTTCGTTCGTATCGTATATTGATGGGCTTAGCCTGCTGTTCACCTTGCTAATTACAGGTATTGGCGCACTCGTGGTCCTCTACTCCATTTTTTATCTCGATAAAAATCGGGAGAAACTAAACAACTTTTACGTTTTTCTACTTATTTTCATGAGCGCCATGTTAGGAGTCGTGCAATCGGATAATGTAATTTCCCTCTATTTATTTTGGGAGCTGACATCCATTTCATCATTCCTGCTAATTGGCTATTGGAATACACGTGATCGTTCTCGATTTGGTGCATTAAAATCGATGATGATTACCGTATTTGGCGGTTTAATGATGCTTGGTGGATTTGTCTTACTCGGAATAATGGGCGACACGTTTTCTATACGTGAACTTATCGCAAATGCTTCCACTTTTGTAGGACATGAATACTTCACGCTGGCACTCGTTCTAGTCTTACTAGGTGCATTTACGAAATCAGCACAGTTCCCGTTCCACATCTGGTTGCCCGATGCGATGGAAGCGCCTACCCCGGTAAGTGCATATCTGCACTCTGCAACCATGGTAAAAGCAGGCCTTTACCTTGTCGCTCGGTTCACTCCTATCTTCGCAGTTTCTGAAGTTTGGATTTGGCTTGTTACTGGCATCGGCCTTCTAACATTGTTCTGGGGCTCTCTTTTTGCAGTGAAACAGACCGATTTGAAAGCGATCCTTGCTTTTTCGACAATTAGTCAACTTGGACTTATCATGTCCTTGCTCGGTGCAGGTGCACTTGCCTACCACTCAGACGATCCGGTTTTAAAATTCGCAACATTCGCAGCAATCTTTCATTTGATTAATCACGCGGTCTTCAAAGGAAGCTTGTTCATGGTTGCAGGTATTGTCGACCATGAAACCGGTACCCGCGATATTCGTAAACTTGGCGGATTAATGAGCATCATGCCCGTCAGTTTCACAGTGGCATTCATCGGGTCTATGTCGATGGCAGGATTGCCCCCATTCGGAGGCTTCCTGAGTAAAGAAATGTTCCTTCAATCAATGCTCGCCATTCGTCATTTTGAACTGTTCGACTTTGCAACTTGGGGAATTATCTTCCCTGTCATCGCTTGGATTGCTAGTGTGTTCACATTTGTTTACAGTTTCTACTTTGTATTCAAGACGTTCACTGGACAACAAAAAAGTGAACGCCTTCCGAAAAAACCGCATGAAGCACCTTTTGGCATGCTTGTAGCTCCTGTCATTCTAGCAATACTCGTTGTTACTATCTTCTTTATCCCGAATTTGATTGGGAAATGGTTGGTTAAGCCAGCTGTGATAGCTGTCCAGCCCGATTTGTATGGCCATCCTTCTGAAGTTGCAGTCCATGTTGCGGCTTGGCACGGAATCGCCGCTCCTGAACTATGGATGACGATTTCACTTGTCGGAGTAGGTCTCGTTCTCTTCTTGACAATGAAAAGATGGCACAAGTTATACGACATTCAACCGGAGTATTTGTCAATAAATGCACTTTATGATTCAGCCATGTTATTTAGTGAAGGCGGAATGAACCGTCTTTCTCGTTTTTACATGACTGGGTTAATCCGTACGTATCTGATTTATATGTTTGCTTTTATCGCTGCCATAACGGCGGCAACGCTCTTTATCAAAGAAGCATTCGTCTTAGATATGAATAGTTTTGCACCGGTAACCTTATATGGAATCCTGACTGCGATTATCTTAGTTCTGGCGGTTAGTATGGTTCTTCTAGCCAAGACGAGGCTGTCGGCAATTATCGCACTCGGCGCAGTCGGATATTCGGTTGCATTATTCTTTGTTCTGTTTAAAGCACCGGATTTAGCGCTTACACAACTCGTAATTGAAACCATCTCAGTTGCACTGTTCCTGTTGGCCTATAAACATTTGCCGTCGCTTAATAACCATGGACAAACAAAGCCCAACAAGGTAGGAAATGCGATTATAGCTGCCGGTGTAGGGATTACAGTAACTTTGGTAGCTCTATCAGCCCATTCACAAAAACTGATTCCATCAATATCGCAGTATTACAAAGATACAGTCGCTACAGAAGCTGGGGGCGGGAATATCGTCAACGTCATTCTCGTTGATTATCGTGGTTTTGATACATTATTTGAAATCACCGTTCTATCAATCGTCGGAATCGCCGTCATTGCTATGATCCGCCTAAAGTTGTCTAGAAAGGAGGAGAGTACGGATGAAAACAAATGATGTCATTTTGCAAACGGCAACAAAATTCGTATTCTTCATCATTTTCCTTTTTTCAATTCATATTTTCTTTGCGGGACACTACACACCAGGGGGAGGCTTCGTAGGAGGACTCCTCACTACTGGCGCAATTGTTCTGCTGCTTTTAGCATTCGACCTGAAAACTGTGCAAAGAGCTTTGCCTTTTAACTTCACAATTGTGACAGCTATCGGTTTACTACTTTCACTCGGAACGGCTGCAGGTTCAATTTTCTTCAACGTTCCATTTTTTACACATGTATACGATGATTTCACTTTGCCTCTATTTGGGACAACTTCCCTTCATACTGCAATGATCTTTGATGCCGGTGTATATCTCGTTGTTGTTGGTGCCGCCGTTACAATGATTCAAACGATAGGAGGAGATGAGTAATGGAATTTATAATGGCTATCGTCATCGGAATTCTTTTCATGGCAGCTGTCTATTTGATACTTTCCAGAAGCCTCCTTAAAATCATTCTCGGGACGGGCCTGTTGAGTCATGGTGCACATTTACTAATCCTTACGATGGGTGGACTTGGTGGTGCTTCCCCGCCTGTCTTGGCCGAAGGCATAACTGATTATGCAGATCCTTTACCACAGGCGCTAATATTAACGGCTATTGTAATCAGTTTCGGAGTGACCGCATTCATTCTCGTGTTGGCTTATCGGACATATGCTGAGCACAAGACTGATAACATGAATCTCATGAGAGGAAATGACGAACATGATTAATCTGCTTTTATTTCCAATCCTATTGCCCTTCTTTTTCGCAATTATTCTTCTTTTTTTCAAGGAGAATATCAAGGTACAGCGCTCGCTAACATGCATCGGACTTTTGGTAAGCTTGGTTGCCGCATTTTTTCTTGTTGCAAAAGTGAAAGCGGATGGCGTGCAAGCAATCACTCTCGGAAGTTGGTCGGCACCGTTTGGTATTTCGATGGTGTCAGATATGTTATCCGCATTGCTAGTAACGACAACACTCTTAATAACACTGTTTGTTGTAATCTACAGCTTCACAGCAATTGGTGAAGAGCGGGAGCGCTACTTCTATTATCCTGCTATCTTGTTCATGATTACAGGCATTAATGGTGCGTTTACAACAGGTGACATTTTCAATATGTTCGTATTTTTCGAAGTGCTGCTTATCGCCTCTTATCTACTAATCGTTCTCGGCGGCAAGAAAAAACAGCTCAGCGAATCAATCAAATACATACTCGTCAATGTTATATCTTCTGCCCTTTTCGTTATTACGGTGGCATTCCTTTACTCAGTCATCGGTACATTAAATATGGCTGATATTTCGGTAAAGATAGCTGAAATTGGACAACCCGGTATCATAACCGTAATCGCAGTCCTCTTTCTTATCGTCTTCGGAGTCAAAGGTTCCCTATTTCCACTTTACTTCTGGTTGCCGGGTTCTTATGCAGCACCGCCCACACCCATTCTTGCACTCTTCGGAGCGTTGCTGACTAAAGTGGGTATTTACGGAATCATCCGAACGTATACACTGTTCTTTGTTCATGATTTAGATTTTACACATGGGTTATTATCCATACTCGCTCTACTCACAATCATTGCGGGTTGTATAGGTGCTCTCGCTTATTTCGATTTAAAACAAATTATCATCTACAATATTGTAATTGCCGTGGGCGTCATTTTATTCGGCGCTGCGCAAATGAACGAGGCTGGTTTAACTGGTGCTGTATTCTATTTAATCCACGACATGCTAATTAAAGGGGCTTTATTCCTTCTAATTGGAATCATTGCTTATGTAACGGGTACATACAATTTGCGTAAAATGGGTGGTTTGATGAACACTCATGCTTCCCTTGGTTGGATTTACTTAATCGCAGCGTTTGGTTTGGTAGGTATTCCGCCATTAAGCGGTTTTGTCGGAAAGCTTTTAATCGTCCAAGGTGCATTTGAGGCAGGTCACGTCTTCGGAAGTATCGTCATCCTGGTATCGAGTCTTGTTGTACTGTTATCCGTTATTCGAATCTTTGTCTATGCATTCTGGGGCAAGCCCGAACTTCATGGAGAATTACCTAAAACAGACAGTCGTTCTTACCGGAAGATGATGGCTCCAGCTATTGTATTAGTCATCTTGTCCGTGCTGTACGGGGTAGGTACTGAATGGCTCGTTCCTTACATGACGGATGCAACAGATGTATTACTACAACCGTCCATCTATATTGATGCGGTGTTAAAGGAGTAGATGACGATGGCATTTCAACTATTATTGAACTTTTTCATCGCTCTCGTCTGGATGTTCATAAGCACCTCATTCACCGCTTCGACATTCATCATTGGATTCTTGATTGGTCTGCTATTAATCATTATGACGAGACGCTTTTTCCCGAACAGACTATACATTTGGCGACTTTGGGCGGCATGGAAATTAGTATTCCTCTTCTTTAAGGAGTTGACATTGTCCAATATTTCAGTGTTACAGGTCGTCCTGCGTCCGAAGTTAAATCTTCAGCCTATGATTTTCGCTTTGCCGACAGACCTTGAATATGACTGGGAAATCACATTGTTATCTAGTCTGATCACATTGACTCCTGGAACGATTGTTTTGTACGTTTCGGATGATCAACGAACACTCTATGTCCACGCCATCGATGTCGATGATGTCGATGATGCAATTGACTCCATTAAAAACACATTTGAAAAAGCAATTAAGGAGGTGAGTCGACCATGACAACATTCATATGGGTTTCTCTCATTCTTGTTATCCTGTCGATTGTTGGACTATTGTATCGTCTCTACCTTGGTCCTTCAATCCCGGATCGGCTTGTTGCACTTGATGCAATTGGCGTCATGCTTATTTCAGCGATTGCTCTGCTGTCTGTCATTTTCGATACAGGGTTTTTCATGGAAGTCATCTTGCTGATTGCAATTATGTCATTCATCGGAACCGCATCATTCTCTAAATTCATTGAGAAAGGAGAGATAATTGAGCGTGATCGTAATAGCTAATATCCTCATTGTCCTTTCAATCGTCGTTGGTATTGTTTTCACCATCGTGACAGTCATTGGCGTCATTCGCTTACCAGACTTGTATACAAGAGCGCATGCGGCTTCTAAAAGTGCGACTCTGGGCGTGCTTAGTATTCTGTTAGGTGTATTTTTTCACTTTTGGTTGAAAGAAGGATACTTTAGTATACAACTCCTTCTTGCAATCGCATTTCTGTTTATTACCTCTCCGGTTGGCGGACATCTGATGAGTCGCGCAGCATATATTTCGGGTGTTAAACCAACAGAACGAACTGTTGGTGACGACCTTGCAGAAGTGATTAAAGAAGCTAAACAAAAAGCTTCTGGAACATATAAAACCAAAGATTAAAAAACACATGACAACCTGAGTTCAGGTTGTCATGTGTTTTTTAGTTTTAGTAAGGACCATAATATCCATAAGGGTACGGTTGATAGCCATATGGATATGGAGGGTAACCGTAGTAGGAAGGATATCCTCTATAAGGATAACCACCATATCCATACGATGGGGTTAGGACAGAACCGAGTAAGCTACCGGCAAAGCCTCCGAGAAAAGGACCCCCAAAATCACCAAATCCACCAAATCCACCATATCTATTTCCACGACCATGGCCATGGCCGCGATAACCACCATAACGTCTTGTCATAGTTATCCTCCCTTCCCACTTATACTATTCAAGCGAGGTGTCTCAAAGGGGGACAATTGCCTATCAGCCTTCTAGTTCAGATTCGGCTAGACGTTCAACAAGCGTCGCTAGCGTTCTTACCATGACACCCGTTGCACCTTTTGGACCTAAGTCATGTGCGGACTGTGCATCTGACGTTCCCGCGATATCTAGATGAATCCAAGGTGTGTTACCAACGAATTCACCGACAAACCCACCTCCGAAGATCATATGACCGTCTCTGCCAGGTGAATTATTCAAATCCGCTACATCACTCTTACGAATTCTCTTCTTATCATTTTCAGTCAGTGGAAGCCTCCAGACAAATTCTCCTGTTTCCATTGAAGCATGCATGAATTCTTCAAAGAAACCTTCATCGTTTGTAAGCGCTCCCGTCTTGTCCATACCGAGCGCAACGATAACTCCGCCAGTTAGTGTAGCAACGTCAATGAGGCAGCTTGCACCTGCTTGCAAAGCGTATGTAACTGCATCTGCAAGTACAAGACGCCCTTCTGCATCCGTATTGAGCACTTCAATCGTTTTTCCGCTCAGTGAAGTAATGACATCATCCGGTTTAAAGGCGTCACCAGAAACCATATTGTCTGTAGAAGCAATCACAGCAATTACATTTTTATCTGGTCGTAGCTCTCCAATGATGTTCATCGCACCAAGCACTGCAGCAGCACCGCCCATATCACCTTTCATGCCAACCATTCCATCTTTTGTTTTTAAGGAATAACCCCCGGTATCATATGTAATACCTTTACCGACAAGTCCGATGACATCTTCCCATTTTTCTGTTGCGGCATATTTCATGACGATTAGCTTGGGTTCTTCTACCGAGCCTTTGTTAACAGCAAGAATTGCGCCCATGCCGAGTTCTTCCATTTCTTTTTTACCCAGAACTTCAATTTCAAAGTCATACTTTTTAGCAAGCTCACTTGCATATTCAGCCATTTTAGTTGCAGTTAAAATATTTGGCGGCATATTGACAAGGTTACGTGCTTCATTAACTGCATAAGCATGTACCTTCCCCACTTCAAATGCTGCTTTCAATTCATCTTCGTCAAATAATGACAAGAATGAGAGTGTTTCGAGTGTAACATCGCGTTCGTTTGAATCGGTACGGTATCCTTCGAACTTATATAGTCCAAGTCCGATGCCTTCTGATGCCGCAAAGACGACATCAGCACATGTCAGTTTGTCGTTCGTAAATGGAGCGGTCCAAATTGCAGCAGAAGCTACTTTCAAATCTGCCAAGCCTTTGCCAATCGCTGCAAATGATTGACGCAACCGATCTTCAGTCAATTCTTTTTGCAGACCCAGCCCAATGAATAAGACACGCTTATAACCTCGTATTTCAACAGTAGGCATTTTTGTAATCGTTTTGAATTCTGTTTTAATATCGCCTGATTTTACCCATTCTGGCACACGGGGACTAAAAGAACTGACGAAACCACTCCAGCCTTCTACATTTTCAGGATGCTCCGGTACACCAATTACTAAGACATCTGCTTCTACTTTACCAAAATCAGGTTCCATAATTATGGTTTTCATTTGACTACCTCCATTTTTTAATACATTGTTTAGTATAGCGGAAATTTTCGGCCGTTTATATTGATTCGTCTGGAAGGCGGACTATCGTTTTTTTGTAACATTCTCTTATGGTATACTGTTTGTATAAATTCCGTACTTTAAAAGGAGTTGAACTAGATGGTCTTATTACAAAACACCCCGCTCCTTGCGGCATTATTCGGAATCATCTTTGCTCAATTCATCAAAATTCCAATTCACTTTTTTCTTACAGGTAAACTTGACTGGAAATTGATGACCTCAACGGGTGGGATGCCCAGTTCCCATTCCGCTGCCGTCACATCTCTGACGACTGCAATCGCTTATGAAGCAGGACTTGACTCTCCTCTCTTTGCAGTCTCTGCCATCTTTGCCGTTATCGTTATGTTTGATGCGACAGGAATCCGTTACCAGGCGGGACAACAAGCACTCATTATCAATCAAATGCGTCTGGACTTCCAGACGTTCGTTCAAGAAGCGAAAGGTTGGCAGCATAAAGACGGCCAGCAAAAAATTCAAGAGTTAAAAACATTACTTGGCCACAAACCTAGTGAAGTATTTGCAGGAGCTGTCACTGGTATTCTAATTTCAGTCATTCTATATTCATTTATCATTTAATAAAAAAAGAGGGTGTATACTAGCAGTTTTATGCTTGTATACACCCTCTTTTTAAATTAAGAAAGGTAAAACTATTCAACTTGGGTTGCTGTTTAAGTGTGCTAGGCCATTCCTAAAACATTTGATAGCCTTGTTTTCTCAATAGCTTAATAACGATACCTGAAATTATCGCTCCAACCAGTCCACTTGCTAAAATAACGATATCCACAGTGTGGAGTGACATAATTTTTTCCCCAAGGAGGTTGAATGCGTATTTCGGCTTCGTGAAGTATTCTAAGACTTTCACTTCATCAATAATCAGTATGACGACAATCGGATAAATAATGGCCATCAACCAAGTCATTCGCAGAAGCATATTTAGTAGGAATCCTATACCAAAAAACATAACAATGAAAATCATTACGGATAATACAACGTGCGTTATAGAAATGGTTCCCAATGTGACTACCTCCGTTTTCCATTTATAATTTTACAGGAACGGATGAATGCTTTCAACATTACAATGCCTGTTCGATAATTTGTCGAATTTCGTTGTGGTGATAATATGATCTAGTTTCGTCATTTTATGAAGTAATGTATATCAGAAGTATATCAGAATGGGTCACTCTGTTACTATTTTTGATGTCTTTAAATACCAATCCTATCACTTTGCCGCGCTTACGCTAGAATGCACATTATCGAGGAAGTTTTAGTTCAGAGTGTACATCGTAGACCGCTTGGCGCTTTGGGGATGCCTCTCGCAATGAGCCTGGATTAGCGCTTCGCATCCAGTCTCACGGCTTCGGCTACCCCTTGTCGCGCTTGCACTGGAATGTTCAGTAATTAATAGTAATTCTGAGATGTATGCATTGAGATTATAATGTGATTACTATTTGATACTAATTTCATTGGAGAAAAACGCACTATAGATTGCAAGTCAAATCCCCAATAAAGAAATGTGCTTTCTAAAATAGACCATCCAGCGCAGGCGCGACTTCGTGGTAGCCGGAGCGATAAGACTGATGGAGGGATGTAGTTCAATCCCTCCTTACTCTTCTTTCCGGCTTATCGGAGGCCACTGAAAAAGTCCTTTATTATAATAAGAACTAGTTGATTGTAGTGGAGAGCGGCGACTCCAGCGGGAACAGCGCGAGCTGAAGACCCCACAGGAACGTAGTGACGAGGAGGCTGAAGCCGTGCCCGCGGAATGCGTCCGCTCGGAACGGAAATCAACGGGATTGAAGGAAACCGGACTTTTTCAGTGCCCTCACTTATCGCGGAAGGCATCTGCAAAGCGCAAGTGCGGTATTAGCGGGAACTAATTCTATCCATTGCATTGGGAATTTCCTCAAAAAAAAGCACCCGCCGTAAAACTGGCGAGTGCTGAAATGCATATTATTTAAGCAAGTTGAACTTACCTTTTTTCAGCGTCAATCCTACTCCACCAATCATGAAGAGCGCACGGTTATCAACCATTTTCTTCATGAATGAAGCTTTTGTACCTGTAACTTTTTTACCAAATACTTCACCAATAGCGTCGTTGTCACCAAGTGAACAAAGACTACCTTTAAGATCCGGTGTGAATTCTGAAGTAGCTTCGCCTTTCATCAGCGCGATTAGGTTATTCGCACACATGTCACCTTGTTGCATTGCAATTTGTGCAGTAGGAGGATAAGGACGATTAACTGCTTCATTGATCATTAGTGCACAGTCTCCAATGATGAATACATCAGAGTACCCTGGAGCCCGAAGATCTTTGTCAACTTTAACACGAGCACGCATGTTTTCGATACCTGTCTCTTCAATCAGACGATTACCACGAACACCCGCAGCCCAAACGACTGTACCGGCTTTGATGAATTCAAATTCATCATCACCTTTTTTAATATTGACGCCTTCAGGAGTAGCTTCAACAACTGGCGTACCAATTGAGAATTCGATTCCTTTAGAGTTCAATTGTTTTACTGCATAATCCACAAGTTCAGGATCAAATCCTGGAAGAACCATTGGAGCTGCTTCTACGCAAAGGACTCGTACTTTTTCTTGTGGAACGTCGAACTCTTTACATAATTCAGGAACACGGTTACCAAGTTCACCGAGGAACTCAATACCTGTGAAGCCTGCGCCTCCAACAATAATTGTCAGGCGGCTATCGTCTTTAACTTCTTCAATTGACCATGTCGCGAATTGATATTCAATATGTTCGCGAATTTGACGAGCAGCTTTTACGTTCGCAATAGACAACGCATATTTATCAAGACCTGGGATACCGAATGTTTCTCCTTCGAACCCAAGTGAAATTACTAGGTAATCGTATGAATGTGTACCGACATTTGTTGTTACAACTTTCCCATTAACGTCGATAGCTTGAACTTCAGCTTTAACGAATTTAACTTTATTGCTGTTAATAACGTCTTTGATATCATACCGTACAGATTCAGGAGACATTGTCCCTGCTGCGGCTTCATGAAGCCAAGTCGATTCGTAATGGTAATCATTTTTATTTATTAGAACGATATCTACATCGTCCGCACCTAGAGATTTCTGCAAATTAACAATAGCCGATAAACCACCGTAACCTGCACCCAATACTAAAATTGTCGGTCTATTCACGAAGATCGAAACCACCTTTGATTTTTTTATATGCCCGGCCCAGGTGAAATCGGTTACATTGACGATTTACACAGTCCTGGCCTTTGTCATTTTTTCGACAAACTTCTATTTCTAATAGTAGCCCTTTTGAAACACCTTTTCAATAGTATATTTGAAATAGAACTTTTTTGAAAATACTGACAAAAACAGAAAGTTCTCTAAACGGTAAAAAATCCTTCCCAAATAAAATTCAGGAAGGATGTACTATTCAATCAGCAGTCTGCTGGAGCTCCTGCTTTCTTAGCAGTTCTAAATGATGTACCGCAACCGCATGACGCGATAGCGTTCGGGTTATTTATTATGAATCCGCCCCCCATGAGGGACTCTTTATAGTCAACTTGTGTGCCTTCAAGAACGCCTGCATCCTCACTCGAAACAAGAATTTGTAAACCATGCTGCTCGAGCAAAATGTCGTCAGCTGATTTTTCACTTTCAAAACCCATTCCGTATGTCAGACCACTGCATCCTCCGCCGTTCACAGCGACACGCAGAAATGATCCTTCTTCCTCATTATGACGCATCATTTCCCTAACATGAATTGCTGCTGCTTGTGTAACTTCAACAACCTGTGTCATTCGTGTTCACCTTCCCTTTGTTTTCTTTTCCTTATCATAACAAGGAATTCAGCCATAACGCAATCATAATAGCTCGTGCGTTTTGAAATATACGTTATAATAGAATATACTAGTTCGAAAGGAAGATTCAAGTGGAAATCTGCCCATTTTACGATAAAAAGGTAGTATATTTCCATTATAATAATCGTTTTACAACTTCGAAAATGAAATCAAGATTTACCCGAGTCTCTTCCTATGAGAGTAACTTTAAACCTGTCTATCCTGATCCCGCTATAGAAAGATGAGGAAATCACCTTTTGACAATTGCAATTTTCGAAATTTTGTGGAGAATCGGATATACTGAAGGGACGGTCCTCGGTTTTTAACGTGTCCTGGAAAGCCAGTGTACTTCAGCCGAACCAAAAATCATCGAACTAGCGAAAGAGTTAGGCAGGAAATTCGAACTTTGAAATAAAAAGACGGACCAATTTTCGGTCCGCCTAAAGGTTACATTAAAATACTTGTTCTACTTCAACGACTCCTGGAACTTCTTCCAGAAGAGCCCGTTCAATACCAGCCTTTAACGTTATTGTAGAGCTTGGGCAACTACCGCAAGCACCGAGAAGGCGCAGTTTCACGATACCATCCTCAATATCCACAAGTTCACAGTCTCCTCCATCACGAAGGAGGAATGGGCGTAATTTATTTAAAACTTCTTGTACTGGTTCAGTAAGCATTGTATCTGTCATTGTTTTTTAACTCTCCTTTCCTTATACTTATTATAAACTGGAAAGAAGAAAAAATCCATCATTCAAATCGGAAGGGGACAAAAAAATGAGTAAAAGCAACGCAATCATTGAAATTTATGGTGCAGATATTATTTGTGCCAGCTGTGTTAACGCACCTTCATCAAAGGATACATATGAGTGGCTGCAGGCAGCGATTGATAGAAAGTATCCTAATCAGCCATACGTAATCGACTACATCGACATCGAATCAGAAGTTACAGACGAAAAACATAAACATATTTCACAACAAATACAAGAGGATGTATATTTCTATCCGCTCGTTATGATCAATGACGAAATGATTGGTGAAGGTTATATTCAATTGAAGCCTGTATTTACTGCCCTTGAAAAGCATGGCTATGTTGCAACTGAATGAAATGATAATGCTGCAGTTTAATTGAGAACACAAAACACCCCTCCCCGCAGTCATGAATGCGAGTTAGGGGTGTTTTGTATCTAATTTATTATAGAAAAATGCCACCGCAAAGATTCAAAATCGATACGGTGACATATAAGGAATTGTGATACTGTGAGTTGGTAACGTATTTTAAAGTCTCTCAAACGTTTAATGGCCCTCTTATCCGTTATGCCATTTATACATCCAAAGAACGCCTGACTTCAATAGTCTTGCAATCCGACCTGTTACGGTACGATCAGCAAGATATGCAAAGCCCTGCTTCTTGCCAAGGGATCCAAGGAAACCTTTCAGCTTGATTTCAGGCATTTTCTCCGGTAAAGGTTCGTTGTTCCAGACGTTGCGCAGTACGCGTACAATCTGTTCCGCTTGTTCCTCAGCTACTTGTGCACTTGGTGCGTATGGAAGCGCTGCGCAGTCCCCCACGACGTATACATCATTAAATTCAGGGAGCTGATGGTACATATTTAATTTAACGCGACCTGAACTGTCTTTTTCTGTATCAATATTTTCGACAGGCGCAACTGGACGAATTCCAGCTGTCCATACAACAGCATCTACGGCAATCGTTTCTTCATGATTATAAAGCGTGGTTGGTTCCACTTTTGTAATGTTGGAGCTCGAAACAACGTCAACATTATGTTCATCAAACCATCCCTTGACATAATTACTGAGTCTCTCAGGGAAATCCCTTAAAATACGCGGTCCGCGATCGAACAATTTGATATTCAAATCCGGTCTACTTTCCCGCAGCTCACTTGCAAGCTCGATTCCACTTAAACCCGCTCCGACGATACCTATCGTAGCTCCGCCTCCAAGACCTAGGAGTTTCTCATAAGTAATCCTGGACTTACCAATTGTCTGGATACTATAGGTATATTCCGAAGCACCTGGCACGTCATGATAGTTATCTTCACATCCTAGTCCAATAACAAGTTCATCAAACTTTATTTGCACGCCGTCGTCTAGATAGACACACTTTTCATCTGGTCTAATTTCGATAATTTCTCCACCGATAACTTTAAGTCTCTCATGTGTAGGAAGCGTAACGCGCACAATAGAATCCGATACCGTCCCTGACGCCAGCGCATAAAACTCTGTTTTCAAACTATGAAACGGTGTCCGGTCGACTAGTGTTATTTCTACATCTTCAGGAAGATCCTTTGTTAATAAACGAAGTAAGATACGCATATTTCCATATCCAGCACCTAAAAGCACAAGTTTTCTCATATTTTTTTCTCCTTTGTAAAACAATAATCCGTTGTTTTCCCAAATTCGATTATAACAGTTTGTGACACCTTTCACAATAAGACACGATTATTGACGAAAGAGGTAAAAAAGTGTAGGATTCCAAATAGGCGAGGTGATCATCGTGAATCCAATTGTCGAATTTTGCATGAGTAATATTGCAAATGGTTCACAGGAAACATTCGAGAAGTTGGAGAAAGATCCGGGTCTTGATGTTCTCGAATATGGCTGTTTAAGTTATTGCACTAAATGTACTGATACGCTTTACGCAATTGTAAATGGTGAAATTGTTGAAGCTGAGACAAATGACGAACTAACAGAACGTATCTATCAATTCATAGAAGACAATCCGCTCTTTTGAGCATTATGGCTACCCGTCAATCATTAACGGGTAGCTTTTTAGATTTAGAACTCCAATAATGTTTGATAGGAATATGTCGGTTTCTGTCTTTTCCCTATACCCTCTTCCAAGGAAGTAACTCCCCCTGCAACGTGAACGGTATCAATGCCAAAACGAATTCCCGCTTGTATATCCGTATCGTAATTATCACCAATCATAATCATCTCTTTTTTTAAGTAGTCATTCTCTTGCTGAATGAACTCAAGCATATATGACTCGGGTTTACCAACGAATAACGGAGATACACCACTTGCGTTTTCTAGCAACTTTACGAATGATCCATTTCCAGGGACAAGTCCTCTCTCTGTCGGAAACGCTTTGTCGCTGTTCGTCGCGATGAATTTTGCACCCTTACGTAATGCAAGACAGGCATCAGCCAATTTAGCATAGGTTATACTACGATCAATCCCCATGATGACAATGTCTGGATTCTCCACTGTGAGCTCTATACCTTCAATTGCCAACGCTTCTTCCAATCCTTCTTCACCAATCATCATGACTGATGCGCCTTGAAAATTTTCCTTGCAGTACTTTGCAGCCGCAATGGCGGAAGTCATAATGTGCTTTCGATTTGCTTTAACTCCAAATGCTGCCAACTTCTCCTGAAGACGCAAGCGTGTCATAGAAGAATTATTAGTTACAAAATAAGGTTCCAAACCACTATTTTGTATTTTCCCAATAAAAGAGACCGCTTCCGGAATTGGTTCGATACCTCTGTAAACAGTCCCATCAAGGTCAAGGCAAATTGCTTTATAATTAGCAATACTCATTTATCTTCTGGGTAGAAAGCGGAGACTGGTCCGAGTTCATTTTCTAGGTAGTGGCGAACTTTGGTAGGGAATATGAGAAGTTCTTCCAGCGATGCATTGAGTACATTCTCAATCTCATTCACATCAATTTTGGTAAAATCACGGACAATCATTTTTCTTAACTCAATTACCCGTTTTAACGGATCTGCCATTTCCTTTGTAATAACTCGTTCGTCTTCCATGATGTCGATAATATCTTCATAACTTCCTGGATCACGCATGATAAAACCGTCAATCATCGAGTTCCCGACATCAATAATCGATTCAATGATTACATGTGTTATCCGTTCAAGCGCAAGTGAATGAATTGTATCCTCTTGCCACTCACTTCCTTTTCTATATAACGCCAGCAAACTTTCCATATGGCTAAGTGATTCGCTAATTTGATTACGGTCGACAAAATACACTGACTTTCCCTCCTGATTGTTTAGACTATCTTATAATAATACTACATCTGATTCGATGAATTGAAAAGACCCGCGTGCGGATTTGGCATCCACTCGCGAGCCGGTTTACTCAGTAACCTCGGTTACCTGTATTTCTGGTGTCTCCGGAGTTTGCAGTACTTTTATTGTCTCCTGAACTTCCGGTTTAACCTTTTCCATTTTTTTCAATACGAAATAAGCACAGCCAAAATTACAGTATTCATACAAATAATCTTGTAATGTGTTAATTTTTGTTTCATACGTTGCTTTCTGGTTGGTATCATCAAAAAAACCTTTTAAACGGAGTTGTCCGTATCCCCAGTCACCAAGTATATAATCGTATTTAAGGAGCACGTCACTATATCTTGCAAGCAACGCTTCTTCATTAAATCCCTCACGGTAGTCAGTCATTATTTCGAACTTCCAACTATCAATTACTATCATTCAACTTTCACCGCCAATTTAGCTTTGCAGTGCTGTTTCAAGTAGTTCATCACCTTGACGCTGCCTTTCCTTTGCGGCCGCGTTCACCTGTTCATCAGCATGGTAACTCGAACGTACAAGCGGACCAGCCTGACAGTGTGAGAACCCTTTAGACATTGCAATTTTTCTTAACTCCTCAAATTCTTGAGGCGAATAATACTTTTGTACTTTTAAATGTTTTTTAGTAGGCTGTAGATACTGGCCTATAGTCATTATATCAACTTTATGGGAGCGAAGGTCGTCCATTGTCTCGAGAATTTCTTCATGTGTTTCACCAAGCCCTAACATCAATGAAGATTTTGTTGGGATGTCCGGCTGCATTTCTTTTGCACGGAGTAAAAGTTCGAGTGATCTGTCATAAGTTGCACGTGCACGAACTCTCGGCGTTAAGCGACGTACCGTTTCAATGTTATGATTCAGAATATCCGGTTTGGCGTCCATAAGACGTTCCAGATTCTCATATACACCGCCCATATCTGATGGCAGTACTTCAACAGTTGTAAACGGATTTTTTCTACGTATTGCACGAATTGTTTCAGCGAAAATTGCAGATCCTCCGTCTTTCTGGTCATCACGCGCTACCGCAGTAACAACTGTATGCTTTAGATTCATTAGAGCTACAGAATCCGCCACACGTTCCGGTTCTGCAATATCAAGTTCCGTAGGCAATCCTGTTTTAACTGCACAAAAACGGCATGCACGTGTACACACAGCACCCAGAATCATGAATGTAGCAGTTCGACGCTCGCCCCAGCATTCATGGATATTTGGACAACGTGCTTCTTCACATACAGTATTTAAGTTATTTTCTCGCATCATTTTTTTAAGGTCTGTATAATTTTCATTCGTATTAAGCTTAATTTTTAACCAATCGGGCTTTCTTACATGTTCGGTTCTATTTCCTTGTTCCGGCTTGCATGACACGTCGACCGACTCCATTCCTCTGAACTTTTAATGTATTTCAACTACTGTTGTCAATGTATCATATATTTAGACTTCAAACAACCGTCATAACGCTATAATTCTGACTCTTATTAGTTATTAAAAAAAGGTAGCGCTTGTATCCTGCGCTACCTTTCTTCAATCAATGTCCACCCAAATAAGCTTTCTTAATCTCTTCACTGGCCTGTAATTCCTCTGCAGTTCCTGACAAAATAACTCGACCTGTTTCTAGGACATATGCCCTATCCGCAATTGATAATGCCATATTTGCATTTTGTTCAACAAGAAGAATTGTCGTTCCTTCTTTATTAATATCCCTAACAACTTGAAATATTGTTTTTACCATTAAAGGCGCAAGTCCCATTGACGGCTCGTCCAAGAACAGTAACTTTGGTTTGGCCATGATAGCTCTTCCCATCGCCAACATTTGTTGTTCTCCACCGGACAAGGTTCCAGCCGATTGCTTACGCCGCTCATGCAAACGAGGGAAGATTTCGTATACTTTTTGGAAGTCCTGTTGAATACCTGCTTTATCTTTTCGTAGAAATGCACCTAATTCGATATTCTCTTCAACACTCATTTCTGCGAATACTCGTCTTCCTTCAGGAACGTGGGAAATTCCCGCCTTTACGATAGACTGAGCGGGTTTACCCACTATTGACTGGTCCATGTATTCAATGGATCCCACTTTAGGCTTCAATAAACCGGATAATGTTTTCAACAATGTACTCTTCCCAGCGCCATTCGCACCGATTAATGTAACAATTTCACCCTGATCCACATTCAATGAAACGCCTTTAAGGGCATGGATACTACCGTAATATACGTTTAAGTTTTCAACTTTTAACATGCTCATTCGTGAACTTCCTCCCCTAAATAAGCCTCGATCACTTTCGGATTATTACGGATTTCTTCAGGAGTTCCTTCAGCAAGGAGTACACCGTGGTCCAATACGTAAATACGTTCACAAATTCCCATAACCAAATTCATATCGTGTTCAATCAACAAGATGGTTAGATTAAACTTTTTACGTACAAAAGCGATTAACTCCATTAATTCTTTCGTTTCCTGCGGATTCATTCCAGCTGCCGGTTCATCAAGTAGTAGCAACTGTGGTCCTGTGGCTAACGCACGTGCAATTTCCAGCCTGCGCTGTTTCCCATATGCCAGGTTCGTTGCATCTTCATCTTTATATTTATCCAGTTCGAAGATTTTCAGAAACTCCATCGCTTTTTCTTCCATTTCTTTTTCACCAGCGAAATGGGAAGGAAGGCGTAACATAGAACTCAGAACAGAATGCTTTGCTAGTGAGTGATAAGCTACTTTTACATTATCCAAAACAGATAGCTCATTGAACAATCGGATATTTTGAAACGTCCGACCAATTCCTCTACGGGTTACTTGAAAAGGAGCCATCCCATTAATGCGTTTACCATTAAATAATATATCGCCTTCAGTGGGCGTATAAACGCCCGTCAAAAGGTTGAAACTCGTTGTCTTACCTGCACCATTTGGTCCAATTAGACCAATTAGTTCGCCTTGATTGATTTCCATGTTAAAATTCGAAACAGCTTTCAGCCCGCCAAACTGTATACCGACATCTTTAATTTTAAGTAACGGTTCACTTGTCATGCTGGCTGCCTCCTTTCGAACCTCTCCACAATTTGAAGTAATCCGTTATTTCCATTGTACCCATTAAACCTTTTGGACGATAAAGCATCACGATGATGAGTACAAGACTATAGATGATCATCCGTGTCTCAGGATAACCTTGCAAGAACGTGGACACTATCGTTAACAAAACCGTTGCAACAATTGCGCCTGACAAACTTCCTAAACCGCCCAACACTACATAAATCAGGATATCAATGGACTTTAAGAATCCGAAGTTTGAAGGTTGAATGATATAAAAGTTATGAGCATATAATGCGCCTGCGATACCAGCAAAGAAAGAACCAATCGCGAACGCCAGTACTTTATAATACGTTGTGTTTATCCCCATTGCATCCGAAGCAATTTCATTTTCACGAACAGAGATACAAGCTCGACCATGTCTTGAATTTGTAAAATTGACGATAACGACAATTGTGACGAAAAGACAGATAAATGCAGAAGTCCATGTAGTTGCATGCGTAACTTGCATCCCCGCTGCTCCGCCCACATATTCGATATTCAAAAATACTATTCGAATGATTTCCGCAAAACCGAGTGTTGCGATCGCAAGGTAATCCCCGCGTAGCCGCAAACTAGGTATTCCTATTATCAACCCTGCAATTGTAGCAATTAGTCCTGCGGCTATTATAGCAACCGGAAATGGTAGGTTTAGTTTCATTGTCACGATTGCCGAGATATATGCACCAACTGCCAAGAATCCGGCATGACCAAGTGAAAACTGTCCTGTAATACCAATTACTAAATGCAAACTGACCGCGAGCATTATATTAATGGCCATAAAAATTAATGTATTAGAATGAAAGGTATTCAATATGCCTACATTAAGAAGCACTTGAACAACTGTATAAACGATAAGAGATGAAGCAACAAATGACCAAAACTGTTTCGACTTTTTCATGACTTTGTTTCACCTACACTTTCTCACGTGTATTTTTACCAAAGAGCCCAGACGGTTTGAAGATGAGTATTAAAATCAATATGACGAATGCCGCGGCATCTCTCCATAGAGAGAACCCGAGCGCACTGACAAACGTTTCTACAACTCCAAGCACAAGACCTCCAGCCATGGCACCTGGAATTATTCCAATTCCACCAAGGACAGCAGCAACGAATGCTTTCAAACCAGGAATAATACCCATTAATGGGTCAATCTTTGTATAATAAATACCGAAAATAACGCCCGCTGCACCAGCTAAAGCTGATCCAATCGCAAACGTAGCCGAGATTGTGTTGTCGACATTAATTCCCATAAGCTTAGCTGCTTCAGCATCATAGGAAACAGCTCGCATCGCTTTTCCGATTTTTGTTTTATGTACAATGAATTGTAGAATGATCATTAGAGTAACAGAAACAGATAGAATTAAGATTGCTTGACTGCTGATTTGAGCACCGAAAAAATCAAAAGATTTATTGCGTAATACTTCAGGATACGCATCAGGTTGCGCACCACGCATATAAATGACACCATTTTGAATTAGAAGAGAAACCCCAATTGCTGTAATCAATGCAGCAATTCTCGTTGCATTCCGTAATCTCTTATAAGCGATTCGTTCAATAAGAACGCCAATAATTGCACAGGAAACCATTGATAATAGTAATGCAGGGATAAACCCGAGTCCCCAACCAGCAATGGAGTAATACCCAATAAACGCACCTATCATAAATATTTCACCATGCGCAAAGTTAATCAATTTTATGATCCCATAAACCATTGTGTAACCTAGTGCAATTAACGCATAAATGCTACCGAGTGAAATACCGTTTATTAGCTGTTGTAACCATTCCATGAACTTCTCACTCCTTTTCCAGCTCTAAAGTAAGGATTAAAAAAGAATGGGAGGAGGACATCCTCCCCCCATTCTTACAGTTTAAATTAAGGATTAACTTTTGTTTTAAAGACTTGTTCGCCATCTTTGAATTCAAGAATAGTAGCAGATTTGATTGGGTGATGGTTTTCATCAACCGAATACAATCCAGTGATCAATTCAAGATCTTTCGTTTCAGCAAGGGCATCTTTAATTTTGACTGAATCCGGACCGCCTGCGCGTTTGATAGCATCAGCTAAAAGATACACTGTATCGTAACCTAGTGCGTTGAATGCATCAGGTGATTTACTGAATTTCTCATTGAACTTATCGTTAAAGTCTTGAATGATGCCATCTGGATCTTCAGATGAATAGTGATTTGTTGTGAATGTATTGTTCAATGCATCTGCACCAGCAAGCTCAATTAGAGTAGGAGAATCCCATCCATCTGCTCCCATTAGTGGAACATCGATACCCATTTCACGAGCCTGTTTAACGATTAGTCCTACTTCTTCATAATATCCAGGGATGAAGATGAATTCAGGATTCGCGGCTTTAATACGAGTTAGCGTTGAACGGAAATCAGAATCCTTACCTACGTAAGATTCTTCAGCAATAATTTTACCGCCTGCTTTTTCAAAATCTTTTTTGAATGATGCAGCAAGACCTTTTGAATAATCGCTTGCATTATCAGTGAAAATCGCTACGTTTTTAACACCAAGATCGTTAGCTGCAAAGTTTGCTGCAACCGTTCCTTGGAATGGATCGATGAATGAAGTACGGAAAACGAATTCATTCACACTTCCGTCTTCTTTGACTGTTACTGTAGGGCTTGTTCCAGATGGACTGATAAGCGGTGTTTCGTTGCCGTTCGCAATTTCAGCCTGCGCAACAGTAGCACCACTCGTTGCCGCACCGATGATTGCAACTACTTTATCCTGAGTGATCAATTTAAGTGCTGCACTCGTAGCCTCAGCAGGATCGGATTTATTATCAACTTTCACAAGTTCGATTTCTTGACCATCAATTCCGCCATCTGCGTTTATTTCTTCAACAGCAAGTTCAATTCCTGATAACTCTGAAGTACCATAAGAAGCAACATTACCTGACAATTCAAGGTTGACCCCGATTTTAATCGTATCGCCATCCTTAGAGCCGCCTGTGCTTCCTTCTTCAGCCTTCTCTCCTGCACACCCTGCCAGTATTCCGACAGCTAGTGCCGAAACGGCAAATACACTTACAAATTTTTTCATTTTCAAATGAAATCCCCCTTTTTATTGATATTTCAGATAATTAAAATCGTTCCTCCCCCATAAGAAAACTAACGATTCTCTTTTCCTAGAAATATCACTTTTTTCCTACTTACAAGCCCATTGTAAAACAAACTTCTTATTCAGTCTATAGCAATTTTCATATAATTATATTTCACTGAATAAAATATTCGACCTAGTAAATTTTTACAGTTTTTTTTGTATTATTATCACTAGATTAAATCCAGTTTATTCCTCCTTTACGATCACATAGGACCAAAAAATAGTGTTTTATTAATCCCATATCACTTTTTGGTCTTAATGCCTAGTATATACACCTATCAGACTATTGTCAAAACATTTTTTTGTTAGAAAACTATTATTATTATAATAAAAAAGCGGTAGCCTAAGCCACCGCTTTTTAGTATAAGATTATCAATACTATTAATGTGCCACTTTACTAGCCCGCATTGTCCAGACAGTAAAAAATACTAACAAAATAATAATAACGCCAACGAGTCCGATCCAGATTGAACCTGTAATGCCTAGAATGATATAGCCCATCGCAGCGATTACAGCACTGATTAGCGCGTAAGGAAACTGTGTCGAAACATGATCAATATGGTTACATCCTGCACCTGTAGCAGATAGAATCGTCGTATCAGAAATCGGCGAAGCGTGATCTCCGAATACAGCCCCCGCAAGAACTGCAGCAAGCGCCGGCAGTAACATTTCCGGTGCCGCTTCAATCATGATTGTTCCCGCAATCGGCAGAAGAATACCGAACGACCCCCAAGAACTTCCGGTTGAAAAAGCCATAATGCAAGCAAGTATGAACATAATAACAGGCAAGAATGAAACCGGTATATTTGATTTCATTACAAGGTCAGATAAGAATAGACCCGTTTCAAGTGTTCCGATTAAGAACGATAGTGACCAAGCAAAAATAAGGATTAAAACAGGCGGCATCATAGAATTCATTCCATTTATAAACGCACTGCCCATAAGCGAAAAGCTCGCCGTTTCATTATTTTTCATCTGCTGCATATATAACGCTGCCGCAACTAGGGTAGCTATAATTCCACCCGCCAACAATGAAAGTGCGACATCCGTACTTTCAAAGATCGAGAAGATATTCATCGATCCTCCGATTAGATAGCCAGACACAAACATCGCCGCAAATGTTACTATAACGAGTGTGACAATCGGCGCCACAAGATCTCGTACGCGGCCATGCGTATGTACAGGAAATTCCTCTTTCAATTGACCCGGAATTTCTTTGTCAGGGTCAAATAATTGGCCTGTTTCAGTTGCAAGTTGTTCATGTTTCTTCATATCGAATAGATCGAAATTGGTCCATGCAAGGAAGAATACCATTGCGAGTGTTGCGATAACGTAAAAATTCATGGGTGCCATCATTACGAACGCGGATAATGGCGAATAACTGATTGCTGCTGCACCGCCAAATATAAGGGCGAGTTGTCCGATTAAAAAGGCACCCCAGCTTGAAATTGGTGAAATGACACAAATCGGTGCTGAAGTCGAGTCGATGAAATAAGCCAATTTCGCTCTTGAAACCCTGTGCTGATCCGTAATCGGACGCGCGATTTGTCCCACTGCCAATGCATTGAAATAATCATCCACAAAAATAGCAAGACCGAGTGATACCGTGAGCAATTTTGCCCCACGTTTTGTTTTAATATGGCGTACTGCCCATTCTGCAAATGCTCTGCTACCTCCAGACAAGCTAACGAAAGCAGTGATAACACCTAAGAGCAGGATAAATAGAACAATGTAAATATTCGCTGTATTTAGTCCACCATCCCAAAATGTCGCTTTAATGGATTGCCATAATATGCTCAGCGTTTCTACAGGAGCGAATGACGCCGCTAGCAAAGCACCTGAGACGATTCCAGCACCTAGCGATAACAGCACCCTTTTTGTTGCAAACACCATAATAATGGCGATTAGTGGTGGTAATATTGATACCCAAGTTCCAATCATTTTCTATTCCTCCATTTTGTCGGGTCGAGGCCCTTTCAAGGGGGAATACAAAAAACCGACTGCTAATTACACTTCTCGAGTGTAATTGGAGCCGGCTTTATCTACGTTTCGTTTGTTGGATAAATAATACAGCTTATCTAACTCACGACTTGTAGCTCATCATACATGTTCTTAAGACGTATGACAGTGTTATCCCTATTCGGAACAACCCCAGCCTGATAGATCTCGACGATCTTACCACGCTTCGGCAAAGCTTCCTTTTGCACACGGTCATCGGTGTCAATCTCGCGTGTGTGACTAATAAGCAATGCAGCCTCTACCCAATCGATATTTCTAATCCTCTAATAGCCTATCAGTTATCCGCAGCATTTTCAAGTATTCTTCTTCACTCATATTCAGTGCTTAATGGAACTTCAACCGAAGGAGCATTATCGGTTCCATTATTGTAGATTTGAGGCACCTTACCTTGAATAAGCCCCATGGCTACCGGAATTTTTTGATTAATAACACTTTTTTCAGTTGCAAGCGGAACTATAATCTGGACATTGACTGTTAATAATATATTCACTTCAACGTAGGCACTGTTTATACCAAAAGGAAGAATTTCCGTATCGATTGTCGCACTGACATCACCAATGACATGGAAACGAATTGGAATCTTAGGACCCAAGTTTCCTAGCAATGGAATATTCGTCGCTTGACCGATAGGAACGAAGAAGACGACTCCTCCTTGAGTTTCCATTGCATCGGGATCGAATTTGATTTCATTCTGTGGGGGTAATATATCAAGATTTCCCTCCGAAGCTTGTTGTAAATGGGACTCGACAAGCGTTTGGGTTTCAGCCAACACTCTGTTAATCACTTCCGTGTTAAACTTCCATGTAACAACACCCGTAGATTCATTGGGAATATCCACGATGATATCATTGACGTCGAGCACAGTAGCAACCCTTGAATTGATGGCCTTACTAATAACATGTGAGGCTATTCTTTGCGTCTGTACTTCTGCATATTGGACATATATTGGAGTAAGCCTCATATTGACTACATAAAAAAACAAGAAAACTGCTATAAAAAATGTAGGTACCAAAATAGGTAATAGTCTACGCTTTTTTTTCCTGGTTTTCCTGGTTCTTCTGGTGACTTGCCCCTGAAATTTCAAAACGACTCCTCCTGCTTTTAAGCTATGCAGGAATTGAGCCGTTTATTCTTAGGCAATATGCGAACAGTACCAATGATTAAGACTTAAAATGTTCGGTCCCGTACCAACCAAGCACATCTCTAATCAACTCAGGCATGTAATACTCTACCTCTGCATGTCTGAGAGATGGAAAGAAATGTCCAAACGTAAACATATCTAATGTTGCAAGCGTATATTTTTGACCTGGTACGACCTCACGATTTCCCGCAAAAAGTTGTCCATGTCTATTCTGATATAATCTTTCATAAATCATCGCGCCCATTAATGTGCCCCGGAAACCAAGGCCTTTGATTTCAATTTGTGGCCAATCCTTATTTAAAGAAAGCTTATATACTTCTATAAGTTCGACTCCATCCAGTGTGATGAGACACGGGTTTATGGGATGTGGCAGAAGTGAATGTAAATCGCCTTTCGTCACCCACCCTTTATCGAGACTACCTAGGAAAATCCCTGCGTTAAACATGGCACAATCAGCCTGTGAATAGGCAATGAGTGCCCGACCGAAGAACGAGGATAAGGGGCTACCCTCAAACAGATTCTGTTGCAACCGTGAAGGATTATCAAAGACCTTATCTTCCATCGCCCTTTTCCCAAGTTGTATTAAATGATTCGATTGGACGATATCCTTTTCACTTCTTTTAACCGAATCCGCCCTAACCAGTTCTGCGTCGATAGTGAGAGTCCTTTTTGTGCTGCTAGCAACTTTCAATGTCACATGACCCACATACTCACCATATTTACCCGTTGCAGCCAATAATGTATCCCCAATTAGCTTGCCTTCGTGGAACAGGTGATGCGTGTGCGCACCGAAAATGATATCAATCTCTGGACACTCCACTGCGAGTTGCTCGTCTTCATGAACACCCATATGCGATAAGCAAACGATTAGGTCCGTTTCTGATGCAAGCTGTTTGGCAATGCCCATTAAACTTTCGCGGGGTGGTGTAATTTTCCAGCCTAGTTTTGAATAGAACGCCTGATATTCTGCAGTCGCTCCTATAACGCCAATTTTCGTTCCACTGGCAGTAACATAAATTTTGTAAGGTTTTGCCCATTTCGGACGATTTCCATCCTCTTCAAACAAATTACTTAGAATGACCTCAAAACGAGCATCTGCGTAAAGTGAGTTTAATGCAGCTTTCGACATTGTGATTCCTTCATTATTACCTATCGTAACTGCATCATAACCAGCTTCATTCAACAGTCTAACATTTCCTTGTCCTTTCGTTCCCTCCGTAAATGGATGTGAACGATCCACATGATCACCGATGTCGAATACGTAACAAGCCTCACCATTTAATAAGTGTTCATTCTTTTCATCACAAAGAAACCGGCTAATCTGTGGCCAACTTTCAAAATGACTGTGGATATCGTTTGTATGATAAAAGTGAATCACTTCAATTTGATTCATATGTCACCCCAAAAGTCCTTCAATAATCGATCTAACTCCAAGTAAAAGCAAGATAATACGCAGTGCAACAACGACTGTTTCCGATTTCATTTTCTGGTTCAGCCGAGCTCCGATTTTGGCTCCAATGTATGCGGCCGGAATGACCGGAATCGTATATAACCAAGGAACATTACCTAGCGATATATGTGTAATCGAGTTGACAATCGCCGATAAGAAAACCATGAACATTGATGTACTGACTGCAACATGGGGCGGAAATAAAAAGAGTAACATCATGGCTGGTACTAGAATTGAACCACCACCGATGCCAAAAAGACCTGACGCAAATCCAACACCAAATGTTAGGATCAATGCAAACCAGACAGGAAATCCATAGACATAGGTCTCATCCATATTATCTGTAAACGTCCTCTTTTTACCATGATTTACAAACCAATCAACCGGTTTTAAATGCTTACGTACCAAAAGAATGATTGATAAAATAATTAATAAAATGCCGAAATAAAGATTAAACGATGGCAAATCGAGCCCTTTATTGACAATAGCACCTAGGAGAGTCCCCGGAACACTTCCCAGGAAAAAGATATATCCACTCCTAAAATCAATTGTTTTGCCCTTCATATAAGAAAGCGTCGAAGCCAGTCCTGTGAAAATCATCATAATGACAGATAGCCCGACAGCCGTTTGTGGTGTAATTCCATCTATCAAGCCCAGATTAATGCCGACAAATAATGTCGCCGGCACAAGGATGACTCCGCCTCCCAAACCCACGAGTGCACCAATAATCCCTGCCGCAAGACCGATAACGGCTAATAAGAAATACTCCATTACCATTCTCCTTCAAACAAGTCGAGCTGTTTTGATGTTAGACTTTCATAATTAATGTTAAGTACCTTTTGTAGCCGTTTAGCATTTTGAGCTGCATGGCCACCTGAGTTATTGTTAAATATAACGAACGTTTTAGAAGTTTCTTGTTTGAGCTTTTCAACCGCTAACTGGATTTCATGGAGTTCAGCGTCATTATAGTTATATAAGTAACGCACTTTACGCCAAGCCTGATCATCACCAGTCGTGTTACGCCACCCAGATACATTTCTGCCATGTAATCTAAAGAGCACTTTATCGGAGCGTGTTGTCACAGGTACAAGCGGAATGCTTCCTTCTCCTGCCTGTGGTTCGTCACACACTGAATGAATGACATTCATATCAGTAAGAAAACGTAAAGTCTGTTCTCTAAATGCAGTAGAATACCAAGATTGATGTCTAAATTCAACAGCAATATCATATCCATGTAATTGATTGCATACTTGTCGGAATTTAGTGACATTCACTTTATTACAATCAAACCACGGAGGAAATTGGACTAATATCATTGCGAGTTTTCCTGCCTCCTGAAGGGGCGTCATCGACAATCGGAACAAATTGTACATTTCATCGACGGTTGCATAAGGTAGTTTACCCCGATGATGACCCGTCATTCCTTGATATGCTTTAACGATAAAAGTGAAATCATTTGGCGTCTCCGTTATCCATTTCCGAATATTGCGTTCTGGCTGAATGGCATAAAAAGTAGCATCGAGTTCTACGATTGGAAAGTGTGAACTATAGTCAATGAGCTTCTCTGTCTTTGAGGAGGATAGGTTGTATACGTCAGGATGGTCTCCCCAACCGGTCAGTCCGATATGGATCATCCTTCTCTGCCCCTTTCAAATGAATCGATACTAATATATTAACATAGATGGACAACAGATTTGATGAACTCTACACCCTCAAACTATTCTTTCTATATAGTCGGCACTTAACAAATAGGTTGTTCTTCCGACACCGCTTTGTCGCTTGGTGATGGCCTCACGCAATAAGCCCGTCAGAAGATCACTTGGGAGGGATTGAACTGCATCCCTCCTTGGTCTTATTGCTTCGGCTCACACTTGTCGCTCCTTCGCTAGAATTGTTCGTTATACTAGTGGGGTAAACCACCTAAAGCCTAATATATATGTAGAGACAGAAAAACCGGCCCTGGTGGCCGGTTTTTCTTGTTTAAATTACCCGATTGAACCTTCCATCTCAAATTTAATGAGACGGTTCATTTCTACAGCATATTCCATCGGTAGTTCTTTTGTGAATGGCTCGATGAAGCCCATGACGATCATTTCAGTTGCTTCAAGCTCAGGAACACCGCGGCTCATCAAGTAGAAGAGCTGCTCCTCTGATACTTTAGAGACTTTCGCTTCGTGTTCAAGTGAAATGTTATCATTCAGGATTTCATTATATGGAATCGTGTCAGAAGTCGACAGTTCATCCATAATAAGTGTGTCACACTCGATATTTGCACGTGCACCATCCGCTTTACGTCCAAAGTGTACGATTCCGCGGTATGTTACTTTACCACCGTGTTGTGAAATTGATTTCGACACGATTGTAGATGACGTATTTGGTGCAAGGTGATGCATTTTAGCTCCAGCATCTTGGTGTTGACCTTTTCCTGCAAGTGCGATGGAAAGTGTCATACCGCGAGCGCCTTCGCCTTTTAGTATAATCGCTGGGTATTTCATCGTTAATTTTGAACCAATGTTGCCATCGATCCATTCCATTGTTGCGTTCGCATCACAAACCGCGCGCTTCGTTACAAGGTTATAAACGTTATTTGCCCAGTTTTGGATTGTCGTATAACGGCAGTATGCATCTTTTTTAACGATAATTTCTACGACCGCACTATGCAATGAGTTCGTTGTATAAACAGGCGCTGTACATCCTTCAACATAATGGACACTTGCCCCTTCATCTACAATGATCATAGTACGTTCGAACTGACCCATATTTTCTGAGTTAATACGGAAATAAGCTTGAAGTGGTGTTTCTACTTTAATGCCTGGTGGAACATAGATGAACGATCCACCCGACCATACAGCAGAGTTCAATGCAGCAAACTTATTGTCAGAGTTAGGGATAATTGTTCCCCAATACTTTCTGAACAGTTCTTCGTCTTCCTTAAGTGCTGAATCTGTGTCTTTAAAGACGATTCCAAGGTCAACAAGTTCCTCTTTCATGTTATGGTAAACAACTTCAGATTCGTATTGCGCTGAAACACCCGCAAGGTATTTTTGTTCAGCTTCAGGAATTCCGAGTTTATCAAACGTACGTTTGATCTCTTCCGGTACTTCATCCCATGAGCGCTCTGCACCTTCAGATGGTTTAACGTAATAAGTAATCTCATCGAATTTAAGGGAGTTTAAATCTCCACCCCATTGAGGCATTGGCATTTTATAGAACATCTCCAATGATTTCAATCGGTAGTCAAGCATCCACTTAGGTTCGTCTTTCATACCTGAGATTTCCTCAACGATTTCTTTAGTTAAACCACGTTCCGAACGGAAAACAGAGACGTCTTTATCAGAAAACCCATATTTGTAATCGCCGATATCCGGCATTTTTTTAGCCATTACTATTCCTCCGTCCTATTATTGTTCGGAGTCATTTCCGACTCCCTTTTCCATCGCCTTCCATGCTAGTGTCGCACATTTTATGCGGGCAGGAAATTTCGATACGCCCGCAAGCGCTTCAAGATCACCAAGGTCGATGGAGTCGTCAACATCTTTACCAAGCATCATGTCTGAAAAGATTGTGGCCGCTTTTAGTGCTTCATCCACTTTCTTTCCTTTAACAATTTGCGTCATCATCGATGCGGATGCCATTGAAATTGAGCAGCCATCACCTTCAAACTTAGCATCTTTAACAATGCCATCTTCCACTTGCAGAGTCAGATGAATGACATCTCCGCAAGTTGGATTATTCATATCGATTGTGATGTTACTTTCTTCAAGGACACCTTTGTTTCTAGGTTTTTTATAATGGTCCATGATGACCGAACGATAAAGTTGATCTAATTTGTTAGTTGACATCTGCGAAATACTCCTTTGCGATACGGAGTCCGTCCACGAGGCGGTCAACGTCAGCTTCGGTATTATAAATATAGAAGCTAGCGCGTGCAGTGGATGATACATCTAGCCATTTCATAAGTGGCTGAGCACAGTGATGACCTGCTCTAACGGCAATACCGTTCATATCGAGCACAGTAGCAACATCGTGTGGATGGACATCGTTCAGATTAAATGTAACAAGTCCGGCACGTTTTTTAGGATCTAGTGGACCGTAAATGGTAAGTCCATCGATTTCCGACATCCGTTCCATTGCATATCCAGCAAGTTCATGTTCATGCCGTTCAATGTTATCCAGACCGATTTCCTCTAGAAAGTCGATTGCAGCAGCAAGTCCAATCGCACCTGCGATTATCGGTGTACCACCTTCAAACTTCCAAGGAAGCTCTTTCCATGTCGATTCATACAATCCAACGAAATCAATCATTTCGCCGCCGAACTCGACAGGTTCCATTTTCTCAAGCAACTCTTTCTTTCCATAAAGAACGCCAATCCCTGTAGGACCGCACATCTTGTGTCCCGAGAATGCAAGAAAGTCACAATCTAATTTCTGTACATCTATTTTTATATGGGGCGCAGCTTGCGCACCATCAACTACCATAACAGCACCATGTTCATGAGCAATTTCGGCGATTTCTTTAATAGGGTTCATCGTACCAAGTACGTTTGAAACGTACATAACCGAAACAATTTTAGTACGGTCTGTAATGGTAGCGCGAACTTTGTCGATGGATAGTGTTCCATCAACTTCAAGGTCGATATATTTCAAAACGGCCCCTTTTTCTTTCGCCAGCTGTTGCCATGGAATAATATTGGAATGGTGTTCCATGTAAGTGATGAGGATTTCATCACCTTCACCAACATTCGCGCGTCCATAACTTTGTGCAACAGTATTTAATGCGGTTGTAGTGCCACGCATGAAAATAACTTCTTCCGTTGACTTCGCGTTAATGAATTTGCGAACTTTCTCGCGTGCACCTTCGTATCCTTCTGTCGCTCGATTACCAAGCGAATGGACGCCGCGGTGGACGTTCGAATTATCAAAGCTGTAATAGTTGCTAATTGCTTCTATTACTTGCCGCGGCTTTTGCGAAGTCGCGGCACTATCTAGATAAACGAGCGGATGCCCGTTGATTTCCTGGTCCAGTATAGGGAAATGTTTGCGGATGTCTTTGCTAAGCATTAGCGCACTTTCCTTTCGATAACCTCCGTCAATTGTTTCTTGACGCCTTCAATCGGTAATTTGCTGACAACTGGTGCAAGGAAACCATGAATAACAAGTCGTTCAGCTTCTTTCTGTGAAATTCCACGACTCATCAGATAAAATAATTGCATCGGATCAACACGGCCAACAGATGCTGCGTGTCCAGCGGTTACATCATCTTCATCGATAAGAAGCGCTGGATTTGCATCTCCACGTGCCTTTTCACTTAGCATAAGGACGCGTGATTCTTGGACTGCATTTGCTCTCGTCGCGCCTTTTGCAATTCTCCCAATCCCGTTAAAGATACATGTTGATTCTTCTTTCACAACAGCATGCTTCAAGATGAACCCTTCCGTATCTGTACCAAAATGAAAGATTTCAGATGTGAAATTCTGACGCTGTTTACCACGTCCTACAACAACTGTTTTCATCTCACAATGAGATCCGTTACCTACAAGGTGAGTAATGTTTTCAGAAATCGTATCACTGTCATTCATTAGTCCAAGTGCCCAATCAATACGGCTATCGCGTCCTGCAATCCCGCGGCGATTCACATATGTTGTAAACCCTTTCGCAAGTACATCAACTGCACCATATGTGATTTTGGCATTATCACCTGTGAATACTTCCGATACAATATTCGCTAATCCTTTTGCTTCTTCTACAGTCGATAAATAGTTTTCGACATATGTCACTGAACTATTTGCTTCTGCCACGATAAGAACGTGGTTAAAGAGTGATGCTTGTTCATCGTCATGCAAAAACAGTACTTGAATCGGTTCTTCGACGACAACATTTTTCGGAACGTATACGAATACGCCTCCGTTAATAAGTGCTGCATGAAGTGCCGTCAATTTATGCTCGTCTACTTTAACACCGTCTGTCATGAAATACTTTTTCACAAGATCGCTGTGTTCGCGTGATGCTGTGAAAATATCCGTCATGATGACGCCTTTCGCTTTCAACTCTTCGGATAATGAGAGATAAGCAGGTGTGTTGTTGTGCTGAACATAAATACTGTTTTGCTTATCTTTGTCTACAAGTGCACGCGCTTCTTCAGAAAGCTCGTCCAATGAAGCATAAACAGCACTTTCAACTGTATGGACAGGGAATTCCGTGAAATTCCACTTATCAATTTTCGTTTTATCTGGTTTTGGCATTGGTAGCTGTTCCGCTTTCGCTAATGCGTCTGCGCGGAAATCCGCCATCCAATCTGCTTCGTTCATCTTAGCTGAATAGGAACGGACGTCCTGTTCGGTCAATGCCAACTTAGTTTCAACCGTCATTTTTGAATCGTCCTCCTTTCTTAAACTTCCTGCCCGACAGTTTCGTCTTCGATGCCAAGTTCTTCTTTAATCCAGTCATATCCTTGTTCTTCAAGTTTATGTGCGAGTTCAGAACCGCCGGATTTAACAACTTTACCTTGCATCATAACGTGAACTTTATCTGGCGTGATGTAGTCTAGAAGACGTTGGTAGTGAGTGATGATCAAGCAACCGAAATCTTCTCCGCGCATTTCGTTAATTCCTTTAGAAACAACTTTCAATGCATCGATATCAAGACCAGAGTCAATTTCATCAAGCACTGCAAATTTAGGTCTCAACATTGTAAGTTGAAGAATCTCGTTACGCTTTTTCTCTCCGCCTGAGAAACCTTCGTTTAAGTAGCGTGTAGCCATGTCTTCATCCATTTCAAGGAATTCCATTCGGCTATCAAGTTCACGAATGAATTTCATCAATGAAATCTCGTCGCCTTCTTCACGTTTAGCATTGATTGCAGAACGTAGGAAGTCAGAATTCGTTACGCCTGTAATTTCACTTGGATATTGCATGCCAAGGAAAATACCTGCTCTAGCGCGTTCATCTACTGCCATTTCTAGTACGTCTTCACCATCAAGCGTAATCGTACCAGATGTCACCTCATATTTGGGATGCCCCATAATCGCTTGCGCGAGTGTTGATTTACCTGTACCGTTCGGACCCATGATTGCATGGATCTCGTTTGTATTGATCGTCAAATCGACGCCTTTCAATATTTCCTTGCCTTCGATTTCAACGTGAAGGTCTTTAATTTCTAAAGTAGCCATTCCAATACCTCCAATATAATAAAGTTGAACGGATATCCATTCTCAATTTAGTATCATTCTAATCTTAACGTATTAACCAGTGCCTTGCAAATCATTGAGAATCCTTTCATTTTAAAAGGGATGCCCTTAATTCAAGACTTGTATGCCTCTATTTTTCTAGTGCTCGCCCATTTTCAATTATCCAGTTCCCAATGAGAATCCACACAATTCAAAAAACCGATACGCAATGTACCGGTTTTTTGAATCATTAGTATTGTTCTGGTTCTGGAGTCGCTTTAGCTACATCATCATTTTTTGTAAACTTATCGACGATAATAGCAAGTGCGCCATCACCCGTAACGTTTGTTGCAGTTCCAAAGCTGTCTTGCGCCATGTAAAGTGCAATCATAAGTGCAATCATCGCTTCATCGAAGCCAAGCATAGTGCTGAGTAGCCCTATTGCTGCCATAACCGCCCCGCCGGGTACTCCTGGTGCTGCAATCATCGTAACGCCGAGCATGAAGATGAATGGAAGGAAATCCGCAAATACAATCGGCATTCCATTCATAAGCATGACGCCTATCGAACAGGATACAAGTGTAATTGTACTTCCTGACAAGTGGATTGTCGCAAAAAGTGGAATTGTAAAATCAGTCACTTTATCCGACGCACCTGTTTTACGCGCCTGCCTTAACGTAATCGGTATCGTCGCCGCAGACGATTGTGTCCCAAGTGCAGTAAGGTAAGCAGGTGCCATTGTTTTCATCAAGAAGAACGGATTCTTTTTTGAAAGCGATCCTGCAACCGTATATTGAAGTGTCAGCATGATGAAGTGAAGAATAATAATCATAACAAATACCATTGCAAAGACAGATAGAACCTTAGCAACTTGGCCAGTATACGTCATATTAAGGAAGATTCCGAAAATATGGAATGGTAAAAGTGGAATAATAACAAACGAAATCACTTTTTCGATTAACACATTGAATTCATCAAATACATTAAGCATAGATTTGCTACCGATGGAAGCCATCCCGATACCCAGTACAAATGCAAGAAGAAGTGCTGCCATAACATCCATCAAAGGAATCAATTCAATCTCAAAAAAAGCTTCAGCCGCAGCACGGCCACTTTCAGCAACACTACCTTCGCTAATTTTCCCGATAAATCCAGGCAACAAACTTGTTGCTGCAAAATAGGCAATAATCCCTGCTACAATTGTCGAAATATAAGCAAATGCTGTCGCCAAACCAAGTAGTCTACCTGACCCCTTGCCTAGCTTCGCAATTCCTGGCGCAATGAAAGCGATGATGATCAAAGGCACTATAAAATTCAAAAAGCCTCCAAATATCATATTAAATGTGGCTGCGAGACCGACAAACCACTCTGCAAAGCCTTCGCTAATTTTCGGTAACAGCGATCCAAACACGACTGCCAGTGCAATAGCGATGACGATACGCCAAATTAGACCAATTTTTTTCAAAACAGTGTTCCCCCTAAGATGATTTTATGTATTTAAGAGACAACGATACCATAATATTTTCGCTATTGAAACACCATTTCGACATTAACATCTATTGGAAAACAAAAAACCTCCGTCGAATTCGTACTTTTCGACAGAGGTTTCTACCTATTATTTAACCGGGACTACTGTGCCGCCCCATTCTTTGATGATAAAGTCTTGAATTTCTTTCGACTTCAATACTTCAATCAAAGCTTTGATTGACTCATTATTTTCGTCGCCTTTTCTTACTGCGATGATATTTACATAAGGGGAATCCTTGTCTTCGATAGCAATTGAATCTTCAATCGGATTCAAGCCCGCATCGATTGCATAGTTCGAGTTAATCAACAATGCATCGCCTTCATCATTCGAGTATAGTTGCGGCATTAGACCAGGTTCATAGTTTGCATCAAATTCAATGTTCTTAGGATTTTCAACGATATCTTTCAGTTCAGCTGCTGTCTTATCTACACTTTCGTCAAGTTTAATAAGTCCTTTTGATTCGAGCATCGCTAGTACACGCCCGTGATCCGAAACTGAACTACTCATTAAAATTGTCGCACCGTCAGGAAGTTCATCGAGTGATTTATACTTTTTCGAATAGACACCAATTGGTTCAATATGGATGCCACCCGCATTTACAAAGTCGTATCCAGCATCTTTAATTTGCAATTCAAGATACGGAATATGCTGGAAGTAGTTTGCATCGATTTCGCCAGATTCAAGATCTTGGTTTGGTAACACATAGTCTTGATATGTTTCGATTTGAAGATCGTAACCCTTTTCTTCCAATAACGGTTTTGCTTGTTCAAGAATGATCGAGTGCGGTGTATTGGAAGCACCGATAACAATCTTAGTTGCTTCTTTTTCGTCGGTGTTTTCACTATTTCCGCTTGTATTATTGCTTTCATCGGTGTTTTTTGTACCGCAAGCCGCAAGTACAAGAACGAGTGCTGCTAATAAAACTCCTGTTAGTAATTTCTTCATTTTATACTCTCCCTTTTCTCTATGCTGTTAACCTGAATGGTTGATATTGCCTATCGTTCACTAAATCTGATTCACCCTTGTCCACTCGCTTCAACAAATTACTTTACTGGGATGACGTCGCCGCCCCACTCTTCAAGAATAAAGTCTTGAATTTCTTTCGATTTCAACACTTCAACCAATGTCTTGATTGCTTCAGTATTTTCTTCGCCTTCTCTAACTGTGATGATGTTCGCATACGGCGACTCCGTCTCTTCAATCGCTATGGAATCTTCAATTGGATTCAACCCTGCATCAATTGCATAGTTTGCATTGATGACTACCGCATCACCTTCATCATTGTTATAGAGTTGCGGCAAAAGTGAAGGTTCGTAATTCGCATCAAACTGAAGGTTCTTAGGATTATCTACAATATCTTTCACTTCAGCCTTTACTTTATCTACTCCTTCAGCCAGTTTAATTAGCCCAGCTGATTCCAGTAATGAAAGTACGCGGCCATGTTCAGCTACCGAGTTACTAAATATGATAGTAGCACCATCCGGAAGTTCCTCGATTGTTTTATGTTGCGTCGAGTAAACAGCCATCGGTTCGATATGGATAGCCCCTGCATTTGCAAATTTATAACCATGGTCGATTACTTGTTGATCCAAATAAGGTATGTGCTGGAAGAAGTTCGCATCCAATTCACCGGATTCAAGATCTTTGTTCGGTAATACATAGTCTTGGTAAGTTTCTATATCAAGTTCAATACCTTTTTCTTTCAATATCGGTGCTGCCTCTTCCAAAATGATTGCGTGCGGTGTGTTAGATGCACCAATTACAATTTCCGTTGCGTCAACTTTTTCATCGGCAGCATTATCCCCGCTACTCGCATTGTTATCGCCGCTGTCATCTTTCGCCCCACAAGCCGCTAATGCTAATAGAAGTACTGCTAATACGATTCCCCCAAAAAGCTTTTTCATAATCATTTCTCCCCTTTTTTCTATTCTTTTTTATAGTTTACAGGCAATGCCTGATGTTACTGTCGTAGAATTATCTCTTGTCAAATTTCCTTACCGCGAAATCCCCGATGAATTGAATGATGAAAACGATAATTAAAATTAAGATTGTTGCAATTAGTATAACGTCCTCACGGCTGCGCTGGAATCCATCCAAAAACGCGAGATTCCCAAGTCCACCTGCGCCGATGATCCCCGCCATAGCGGTGTACCCGACAAGTGCGATTGCTGTTACGGTGATACCCGAGACAAGTGCTGGCATCGATTCCGGTAAGAGAACTTTAAAAATAATCGTCCTCGTTTTCGCTCCCATTGACTTCGAAGCTTCAATTACACCTTTATCAATCTCCTGCAATGCAATCAACACCATTCTTGCATAGAATGGAGCCGCTCCAATAATAAGTGCCGGCAATGCTGCATCCGGTCCGCGAATTGTGCCAAGAAGAAATTTCGTAAACGGAATAAGCAATATGATTAATATGATAAACGGAATTGATCTAAAAATATTGACGAATGCCCCTGAAATAACATTGACCAACTTATTCGACCACAGTTGTCCGGGACTTGTTAGGAAGAGTACGATTCCGAGTCCGAGTCCAATAATCAATGTGAACAGTGTTGAAATTGCTGTCATATAGAGCGTTTCTGCTGTCGCTTCCCACATCTTAGTCCAATCAACATTCGGAAAAAGGTTTTCAATCATTACCGATCACCTCTGTCTGAACATCATTTTCATTGAGGTATTGAATTGCTTCCTCAATAATTGTTGAATCTCCAAGGAGCTGGAGGATAAGTGAGCCATATGCTCCACCATGTGTATGGGAAATGTTTCCTTGGACGATATTGACGCCCACATCGTATTTCCGAATGAGACTTGCGAGCACAGGTTGTTCCGTCTGCTCACCAACGAACACAAGCTTGATAAGTGTACCTGTTGGAAATTCATCCTTAATATGCGCCATTGCCTGCTTCGCTTCCGCGGGCTCCGTCACTTGAGAAACAAATCGCTTCGTAATGGCCTCTTTTGGCGATTGGAACACATCGAGTACGTCCCCCATCTCGACAACTTTCCCAGCTTCCATGACTGCAACCCTATGGCAGATTTTCCGGATTACGTGCATTTCATGTGTGATGAGAACAATCGTCAGTCCAAGCCTTTCATTAATACCAGTCAGAAGATTCAGTATAGAATCCGTCGTTTCCGGATCAAGAGCAGAAGTCGCCTCGTCGCAAAGTAGGACTTCAGGGTCGTTTGCAAGTGCACGAGCTATCCCTACACGCTGTTTCTGACCGCCCGACAATTCTGATGGATACGCATTTTCTCGACCAGTCAAACCAACCAGTTCAATCAGTTCCGCCACTTTCTTTTCGCGCTCGGCTTTTCGCACACCCGCGATTTCAAGAGGGAATGCAATATTGTCTTTCACCGTCCGCGACCACAGCAAGTTGAAATGTTGAAAAATCATACTCACTTTCTGCCGCGCTTCCCTCAAAGCTTTGCCTTTGATAGCCGACATTTCCAAACCGCCGATATTCACACTTCCTGAAGTAGGCATTTCTAGACCGTTCAACAGTCGAATCAAAGTACTTTTTCCAGCGCCACTATAACCGATCACACCGAAAATTTCACCATCAGCTATTTCGAGTGATACATTTTCAACCGCTGTAATACTGCCGGGTCCTTCACCGAACCGTTTATTAATATCCGTTAATTGAATCATTGATTTCACCTCTGAGATTTTGTCTATGTAAATTAAAATTAAGAATTCTTTCGTTGTCTTATGCCTGTCGGGGGCCGGCAGGATACAGGTCATGCAACCGTTATGACAGGACGTCGCGAACTTAGGTTGCGTTCCTTTAGCGGCGCCTTCCGCTTTTCTGTACAAAAAAAACCTTCCTGCAGACGGGCAGAAAGGCTTTACGTTATCATAAAATAAACGTTTGTCCAATCTCTCATCTCTCAAAGTATGCTATGCACTTTGTGTGATTTGGCACCATTTCACTTTCGTGACGGTTGCCGGGCTTCGTAGGGCACTATCCCTCCACCTCTCTTAATAAGAGCGACCTATTCAATTGTTGGTTAAGTCGTATTATATCAAATTCCTGTCTTGATTGTCAATCAATCAATTCCAACAGATACGGGACTGACTGAAAAGCATAGACTTTATGTTGTAAAACGCCATCCTTCTGTATCAACAAGCAAGGAACGCTTTCAATTTCATAGTCAATTGCCAGAGATTGCACATAGTTCAAATCCGCTTTCCCGATTGGCATTTCCGGTTTCATGACAGAAATGACGTTCATCATTTTAGAAGCGACTGCACATGTACCACACATCGGTGTATATAAATAAAACGCAGAATCGGGTGAGTCCTTCAAAGTTGCCTCCCACTGTTCGCGTGTCCAATTTTCCATTTATCTTACATCCTTTAAAGTAAAAATTCGGGTCGGATTTTGAAATCCGCATTTTGTAGTATTTCAGCTAACACTTTATACGGGGTCGTCTCCACTTCCCGGTACTCTTTTTCTGTATATAGATGGATTGCTGCTGGAAATTCTCTTTTAAATAATACACGCGTTTTTTCACCATCTTCATCAGCATCGACAAAAACATACAGGTCCTGTTCTTCATAGGGCGCAAGCAACTCTTCAAGCCGATATGGGCTTACTGTACCGTTCGTACAAATGATTTTGACTGACTCCGCAAGTATACGCGCTAATCTTTTTCTATCCGAACCGCCCTCTACTATGATGATTTTTTCATCCGACAAGAGAGTTCCTCCTTCGCAAATCGACTAGTAAGATGCAAAAGACGCCGGAAATGTACCGGCGCCGTGTTGTAATTATTCTCCGATTGTCATTTTATCATACGCTTCTGCAGACATAAGTTCGTCCAACTCAGAAGTGTTAGAAGGTTCAACGACGACCATCCATGCATTTTCATACGGTGATTCATTGACGAATTCAGGGCTGTCTTCTAGTCCTTCGTTCACTTCAAGTACTTTACCGCTGATTGGAGCATATAATTCAGATACTGTTTTAACCGACTCAACGCTTCCGAAAGGCTCGTCCGCTTTGATTTCATCGCCAACAGATGGAAGTTCAACGAATACGATATCTCCAAGTTCAGATTGTGCAAAGTGTGTAATACCGATGCGGTAATTACCGTTTTCTTCCTTTACCCATTCGTGTTCTTCAGAATAACGCAGATCTTTTGGTGTGCTCATTTATACCCCTCCAAATAAATAGTTTCATTCTCTTCAATTCTGTCATATTTCTCTGATAAAGACAAGACTGTAACTTAATTGCCCCAGACTTTATTAAATTCTTCTTCCTTGAAACCGACAGTTACTTTTCCTTCTCCATAAACAATCGGTCTTTTGATGAGCATACCGTCTGATGATAGCAAACTAATTTTTTCTTCATCGGACATTGTAGGCAGTTTGTCTTTCAAATTAAGCTCTCTATATTTCATGCCGCTGACATTGAAAAACTTTTTCAATTCCAAATCAGAAGCTGCAATCATCTTTCCAAGTTCCTCTTCTGACGGAGGAGCTTCCGCAATGTTCACTTCTTGAAAGTCCAAGTTATTCGTTTCAAGCCACTTTTTCGCTTTTCTACACGTCCCGCATTTCGGGTAACCATAGTAAATTAATCCCATACCGCAACGCCTCCATTTTTCACAGTATAACAGAAAAAACTACCTGGCATATATAGACAGCAGGATGTCAGTGTGATATCTGCAATTTTATTCCATTAATAAGTCACGTCTGTTGAATAACCATATACTTGCATAAAAAACAGATGAGAAGGGCCTGAATACTGCCATTTTCACTGGATAATTTTCGGCCCGCTTTCGGCGAAATAATTACGACCCTTTTACCGAGGAATAGTTTTGGCTAGAAGTAACTCCGTCACTTCTAGCCACACCCTTTGGGGTAATATTGTTGTGATTAATTGCCTGTCGCGTTCCTACAAAACTCAAGTGAAAAAAGCGGTTGCTTTGCAAGAAAAGAATAGATGATCTTCTATAAGAGTGTAAGTGCCCGAAGATGCAATTTCGATCACTCTAGCACCTTGTACATTGAATTCTTCACTAACTTTCAGCAAAGATTATGTGATGTTCTATTAGAAATTGACACTTCCTTTATATAGTAATAGGGATCCAATAGTAGAAGGTTTGAGCGGCCAAAATTGTATCTTTGGCCGCTTCTCTCCAAGTAAGAAGCGAGCTATTCTTACGTCCCGAAACACTTCGGCACTTCTTGTATTTGTGTCTTTGGAGAGCGACGGATGAACAACCACCATAAGATTACCAAATCGAGTAGGAGGGAGTGATTAACTCCCTACCTCTCACACCACCGTACGTACCGTTCGGTATACGGCGGTTCAATTAAGATTGATGACGCAAAGTTTCGTAACGTGATAGTAGACTTTTGAGCCCTTGGGAACTCCAATAGGAGTTTCCGAGGGTTCTATGTAATACAGGACTTTTAGAAATTCTCCAGTAACTTTTACGCGAGTTACCCCATTCGTATGCCTTATCTTTCGGCGCACCTAACCCAATGAGCTTCCTCACCTTCGTACTTGGTTTCTTCCAGTTTTTCCACATACACATTCGAAGTCTTCTTCTAATCCATGAATCGAAAGCTCTGAAAACGCTTGGCGTATCCGCCAATGCAAAATAACCGCACCACCCCATCAGGTATTGATTTAGTTTCTTGATTCGATAATCCATCGGATAGGGTTTCTTCCTAGAGGTTATCTCTCGGATTTTATTCTTCATCCGTTTCATACTTTCTTTGGCAATCCGAACCTTTGGTTCTTTATGTAAAGTAAAGCTGAATCCTAGAAACATCCTCTTCCAAGGGCGGTCTACCGCAGATTTATTCAGATTAACTTTCAACTTAAGCCTTTCTTCAATAAATGTAGTGACAGAACCCATGACTCGATTTCCTGCTTTCTTTGTATTCACATAGATGTTGCAGTCGTCGGCGTACCGGACAAATTTATGTCCTCTTTCCTCCAATTCTTTGTCTAGTTCATCAAGGACAATATTGGAAAGTAATGGACTGAGTGGGCCACCTTGCGGCGTACCTTCCTCACTAGTTGTCACGATACCATTTATCATGATTCCTGATTTCAAATAGTTACGGATTAGCTTAAGCAGACGTTTGTCTTCGATTCGTTTCGAAAGTGTTCCCATTAACCTATCATGGTTCACTTTGTCGAAGAATTTCTCCAAGTCTATATCGATTACCCACCGATTACCTTCCTGTATATATCCTTTCGCTTTCCTTATTGCGCCGTGGGCGCTTCGCTTTGGTCGAAAACCATAGCTATGTTCTGAAAACGTTGGGTCATACAAAGTAGTTAATACTTGGGCAATGGCTTGCTGAATGAAACGATCCATCACGGTAGGGATACCTAATAACCGCATGCCTCCGTCAGGTTTCGGGATTTCGACCCTGCGGACAGATTGCGGCTTATAGGTACCCTCAAGAAGTTCCATTTTCATGGACTCCCAGTGTTCCAAGATGTGCTTTCGTAGGTTTTGTACGGGCATTTCATCTACACCATGGCTCCCTTTATTGCGTTCCACCCGTTTCAGGGCAGAAAGCAGATTTCCACGCGACAGTATTCGTTCCATCAACATTGGTTACGCCTCTTTCCGTGAACAACGTTTCTTCTTATGCCAGTTCTGCTCCACCATCTCGAAGTCCCCCATGGGATTCACCACTTCCTCCTTCAAGCATGCCTTATCGGTTATCTGTGTTCTTCGCAGGTCACTGAATGCCAAGATGTTGTTCTCTCTTAATTGTTCAGCCCTTCCCATTCTTCTCGAGTTGGAATGGTACTATGGCTTCTGCTGACTTCTGATTGTTCAGCTACCCATCACTGAGTAGGTTACCAAGTGTACTTGACATATCAATCAGACCTCCCCAGGTAAGAACGTAGTCTTTCCCTCCACCTATCTGCTTCATTTACTACATACAACCTTCGGCAGAAAGGGCTTTGTTTTGTAATGCAAACTCACCCAATCGTATATAGCCTTATATGAAGTTCGTGTTCCTCAGACCGGAGGTTTGCCGCTCGCTTCCTTCAGATTCCATGTCACCATGGACACCCTTGCGTTAAGCTAACTGTTACTTCTGCCTTCACAGTTCGGGACTTGCACCCTATAGACTACGCCCATGCTGGGCGCACATGATAAATAGGGATGCGACGAAGTCGCATCCCTATTTATTAAGACATCTCGGTAATGGTATAGAGGTCTTTCAATCCTAAGCGATTCAAAGACAACCATACTCGTAGTGCCCAGTGTGATTAAGTTATTTATCGGTTAATCGGCAGGAATGTTAAACGATAAACTTCTCTGCTTCGATTAGCTTAACTGAAGCTTCGCGTTTTTTAGCGATGATATTATAAGGATTTGAACGTGTTAATTTACGCAATGCAGAAATCATCATACGCTGGTTATCACCGTCTACTGCTGCCAGAATCGTTTCTTTCGCATCTCGCTCGATGTCTTGAAAAGCTTCTTGACAGAAAATTTGTGTGTAAAGGATTTTTTGTTGAGACTTCTCTTCACCTACGCGTGCAATCGCTTTTTCCGATCGGAGAAGCGCGGATTCCATGGCAAAGATATTATTAGCGATGTCCGCAATGTTGACTAGCACCTCTTGCTCGGCTTCAAGCTTCGTGCCGAAACGCTGTGCAGCTAGACCTGCCGCAAGCAAACCAATCTTTTTAGCATTTTTAACGAGTACTTTCTCTTGTGCAAGTACTTCATCACCAATTTCCTCAGGCATCATCATAAGAAGTTCTTCTTGAAGCGCTTGTGCTTGTTGAAGCAATGGTAGTTCGCCTTTCATCGCTTTTTTCAGGAACGTCCCCGGAACAAGTAGACGGTTGATTTCATTAGTTCCTTCAAAAATACGGTTGATGCGTGAATCGCGGTAAATACGCTCTACTTCGTATTCTGCCATAAAGCCGTATCCACCGTGGAGTTGAACCGCTTCGTCGACAATGTAATCCAACACTTCGGACCCGACGACTTTGTTGATGGAACATTCGATTGCATATTCCGCAATTGCCGCTGCAATCGCTTTTCCATCTTTTTGCTCAGCAGGGCTCAACCGGCTTTGTCGCTCTTCAAAGTAGCCAACCGTACGGTAAATCAAACTTTCTGCTGCATATAGCCTGGATGCCATCGTCGCCAGTTTTTGTTTAGTCAAGTTGAATGAAGAAATTGGTGTTTTGAATTGCTGGCGCTGGTTCGTATAAGTAATTGCAAGTTCAAGCGCACGTTTAGATCCACCAATTGTGCCAACTCCCAATTTGTACCGTCCGATATTCAAGATATTGAACGCGATAATATGACCGCGACCGATTTCACCTAATAAGTTTTCTACAGGTACTTCAGCATCTTGTAAAATTAATGTACGTGTTGATGAAGATTTGATACCCATCTTTTTCTCTTCAGCTCCGACAGATACACCTGGGAATTCTTTTTCGACGATAAATGCAGAGAACTTATCGCCATCGATTTTCGCGTAAACAACAAATATATCTGCGAATCCGGCATTCGTAATCCACTGTTTTTCACCATTTAAGATGTAGTGTGTTCCAGCAGCATTCAATTTTGCATTTGTTTTCGCACCCAATGCGTCAGAACCAGAACCTGGCTCAGTCAGTGCATATGCACTGATTTTGTCACCTGATACAGAGTTTTCCAAATACTTTTTCTTCTGTTCTTCATTTCCGAAAAGTACGATTGGTAATGTTCCGATACCAACATGTGCGCCATGAGTAATCGAGAATCCGCCTGCTACAGACATCTTTTCTGAGATAAGTGCAGACGCGATTTTGTCGAGTCCAAGACCACCGTATTCTTCTGGTACATCCGCTCCTAGAAGTCCTAGATCCCCCGCAGATTTAAGTAGTCTTACAGAGTGCTCGAATTCATGGTTTTCAAGATTTTCCACGACAGGTGTAACTTCATTTTTCACGTAGTCTTCTGCTGTTTTTGCAATCATTTTCTGTTCATCAGTAAAGTCTTCAGGGGTAAATACACGGTTTGCCTCAATGTCTTCTGTTAGGAAAGCTCCGCCTTTTATCAGTTCGTTCGTTTTTAATTCAGTCATTTTAGTTTCCTCCTTTTTTTCTTGAAAGATTGTCAGTTTTCATTGTCTAGCTCCGAGCGCCAGCCCCTCGGGGTCACAAGTCATTTCGCTAGAGAGGCTGAGGTGCGCCTCTTAGCAAACTGTCTTGTGCCTTTCGGGGCTAGACGGCGCCCTCCGCTTTTCTAATTTGTCTAGCTCCGAGCGCCAGCCCCTCGGGCCTACAGGATGTAGGTCATGCAGTCATTGCCGCAGGACGCGGCGCACTTAGACTGCGTTCCTACTATATAAGTTCAAATACGCCCGCTGCGCCCATTCCGCCGCCGATACACATTGTAACGACGCCGAACTGTCTACCTTGTCGTTTTAATTCACTCATCATGCGTATTGTTAGTATCGTTCCTGTTGCGCCAAGTGGATGCCCAAGGGAGATTGCTCCGCCGTTGAAATTTACTTTATCGATATCAAGGCCTAAATGGCGAATAACTTGAAGTGATTGAGACGCAAACGCTTCATTCAACTCCCAGACATCGATATCTTCAATTGAAAGTCCTGCCAGTTTAAGCGCTTTTGGTATTGCCACAATCGGACCAATGCCCATCACTTCAGGAGGCACGCCGCCCACTGCAAATGACAAGAACTTCGCGATTGGTTTCAAGCCTTGTGCTTCAGCCACTTCACGGTCCATGACAAGTACAGAACCTGCTCCGTCCGATGTTTGTGATGAGTTCCCCGCAGTAACAGTACCTGTCACTGAGAATGCCGGACGCAATTTAGCCAATCCCTCCACGCTTGTTCCGTGACGAACGCCTTCGTCCATTTCAAACATGAACTTCTTCTCGCTATACTTCCCGTTATCATCTACAGTACGTTTCACGATTTCGACGGGTACGATTTCATCATCGAATTTCCCAGCTGCAATCGCCGCCCCCGCTTTTTGGTGGGATAAAACAGCAAATTCATCCTGGTCTTGACGCGTAATGCCATATTTCACCGCAACTTGCTCAGCAGTGTGACCCATACCCATATAATACTGAGGAGCCGTTTCCGCTAAGTGCGCATTCGGTCTAATTGTATTTCCCATCATGGGCACCATACTCATTGACTCGACACCACCAGCGATAATTGCTTGTGAAGAGCCCAGCATTATACGCTCAGCTGCATAGGCAATTGACTGTAGTCCTGATGAACAGTACCGGTTTATTGTAATCGCAGGCGTCGTATCTGGAAGACCTGCAAGTGCGCCTATATTGCGAGCAACGTTCAATCCTTGTTCCGCTTCAGGCAATGCACAGCCAATGATTAGGTCGTCAATTGGTCCGTCATAACCACCCGCACGTTTCAATGTTTCTTTAATCACAAGTGCCCCTAAATCATCCGGACGTACTGTTGCAAGTGTGCCTCTGCCCGATTTCCCAACCGGCGTCCGTGCACCGGCTACTATTACTGCTTCACGCATTGAATTTCCTCCTCTTTGCTATATACAATCCAACATTAATTGCGCAGTGGTTTTCCTTTTACGAGCATATGTTGCATACGTTGCTGTGATTTCGGTTCCGCCACAAGGCTAAGGAACGCTTCACGTTCAAGATCCAACATATATTGTTCCTCAACAAGTGTTCCGTACGGCACTTTTCCGCCCGATAAAACAAACGCCAGCTTCTTCGCAATTTTCAAATCGTATTCACTGATATAACCAGATAAGAACATGCCTTCTGCACCTAACAGCATCGTCGCATAACCAGAATCGCCTGTAACAGGGATTTTTTCACGTTGAGGCGCTTTATAGCCCATATCAAATAATGCAATTGCTGCCTGTTTCGCATCATAGATTAAGTGATCAGCGTTAACACTGATACCATCCGCGAAATCAAGGAAGTTGTTTTCACGTGCTTCTTCACCCGACGCGGAAACTTTTGCAGTTGCAATGGATTCGAATACTTTGTTAGCAACAAATTGATAGTCAATATGGACGCCATTCGGCAATCCTTTCAAATGTTTCGTATATAGCCCGACGTTTCCTCCACCACCTGGTATCAAACCTACACCGGCTTCTACAAGCCCCATATACGTTTCCATTGAAGCTTGAATATGCGCGGCTGGCAGACAAACCTCCGCCCCGCCCCCAAGCGTCATTGCGAACGGCGCAGCGACAACAGGTTTTGAGGAATATTTGATTTTCATCATGGCATTTTGGAATGAACGTATGATGTAATCGAGTTCAAAGATATTATCATCTTGTGCTTCCATAAGAATCATCCCAAGGTTTGCGCCTACGCAGAAGTTTTTGCCTTGATTTCCGATGACGAGTCCTTTAAAGTTCTTCTCCACTTCATCCACAGCGAAATTGATCATTTGAATGATGTCGGGACCGATTGAATTCGATTGCGAATGGAATTCAAGAAGTGCCACACCATCGCCAAGGTCGATTAAACTAGCGCCAGAATTCTTTTTGATGACACCGTGTTTTTTCTTATACCGTTTCAAATCGATACTTTTTTCATTTATTGGGACAAGCTTATAATCCTCGCCATCAAAGAAGTAGCGTTCACTGTCTTCTTCTCTGTAAAAAGTTTCATAGCCTTTAGCTAGCAAACTTTGAACGAAAGAAGGAATTTCATAGCCTTCTTCCTTCATTCTAGTAACGGATTGTTCAACGCCGATTGCATCCCATATCTCAAAAGGCCCTTGCTGCCATCCAAAGCCCCACTTCATGGCATTGTCGAGTGCCACGATATCGTCTGCAATTTCACCGTGCAATTGTGCCGAATAGAGCATTGTCGGAGCTAGGATGTTCCAAAGAATTTCTCCTGTACGGTCATCCGCATAGACAAGGGTTTTCACCTTACGAGCAAGCCCTTTTTGTTGTTTTGCCATTTCAATAGAAGGCGTTTTCAATTTTTTAGCCGGACTGTATTCAAAGGTCTCCGTGTCCAGTTCCAGAATTTCTTTTCCTTGTTTCAAATAGAATCCTTGTTTCGCCTTAGCACCAATCCAGCCGTTTTCAATCATTTTCTTCATAAATGGCGGCAATTCAAATACCTTTTGCTCTTCGCCCTCTGTTTTATCGTAGACGTTTTTAGCTACATGCATGAAAGTATCTAGCCCTACAACGTCAAGCGTGCGGAATGTAGCCGAAGTAGGACGACCAATCAAAGTCCCTGTAACCGAATCGACTTCACCGATAGAAAACCCACGTTTCTCCATCTCACGCACCGTGATTAGAAGACCATACGTACCTATCCGATTGGCGATAAAGTTAGGTGTGTCTTTAGCGATTACAACTCCTTTCCCAAGGACATCTTCCCCAAAACGAGTCATGAACTCAATGACTTCCGGAGCAGTTGTACTAGCCGGAATGACTTCAAGTAATTTCAAGTAGCGTGGTGGATTGAAAAAGTGCGTTCCTAGGAAGTGCTTTTGGAAGTCTTCCGAACGTCCCTCTGCCATCGCTTCAATGCTGATACCTGATGTATTTGAAGTGATAATTGTGCCTGTTTTACGAACCGCATCTATTTTTTCAAATAACCCTTTTTTCACATCCATATTTTCAACAATTACTTCTATAATCCAATCAACGTCTTTTAATTTGTCTAAATCATCTTCAAAATTTCCTGCTTCTATGAGAGACAGATTGCTTTTCTTAGTCAGTGGCGCAGGTTTTTGTTTCAATAGTTTCTGTAATGCGCCTGCTGCAAACTTGTTACGTACCCCGCTACTTTCAAGTGTAAGCCCTTTAGCCACTTCCTCATCAGTTAACTTTCCAGGAATGATGTCGAGTAACAGGACGGGAATCCCAATATTTGCGAGATGGGCTGCTATGCCCGATCCCATGACGCCTGAACCTAAAACTGCCGCTTTTTTAATTTGATAAGCCACGTGTAAAGCCTCCCTTTTCCATTTGAATGAACACTCATTCATTTTATGGGCAAAAAAAATAGAAACTACTTCTATGACTCTTAGTGTAAAACACATTCACCATTTTCGCAATATTTAAATCGACTTTTCTCAATTTAAACGTTACCCTAACTACTCGAAACAGATTATTACCAGTCTACAGTGATAACGTTGTACAATATACCTATGAAGGAGGCTAATAAATTATGAAATCAATTACAACAGTAGAACAATTTAACGAAGTTATTTCAGGAGATTCTAAAGCACTTGTCAAATTCCAAGCAGGATGGTGCCCAGACTGCACACGTATGGATATGTTCATTGATCCAATCGTTGAAAAGTATGACACATACACATGGTATGATGTAGACCGCGACGTGTTGCCTGAAATCGCAGATAAGTATGAAGTTATGGGTATCCCAAGTCTTTTAGTTTTCCAGAACGGTGAAAAACAAGCGCACTTACATAGTGCGAATGCTAAATCACCTTCACAAGTTACTGATTTTCTAGATAGTGTAAAAGCTTAATCAATGAGTATGTTACAAAAGCGGTGGACAAATGTCTATCCGCTTTTTTGTTTTTAATAGACCTTTTTACCATTTGAAGTATAATAGAGTAAACGGTATTGAGGTGCGTACATTGGATTACGAAACTGAAATTTCACAGCTTAAAGCTAAAATTGCATCTTATGAAAAAATTCTACTGAATACAGCCACACCGATCATTCCATCAATCGTCGAGAATACCATTCTGATCCCTATTTCAGGACATACCGATAAACATCGTTTTGATTTAATTCGCACCTGTGTCCTCTCCTATATTGAAGAGCATAGAGGCACAATATGTGCGGTATTCGATTTTACTGGGGTTGGTGCGAAGGATGTAGATGAATTTGATTTTAATCTCCTTACTCTTGAAATCAATCAAATCGACGAAACCTTAAAACTAATGGGTGTTCGTCCAATCTTTGTCGGGTTCACTCCACGTATTGTCAGGGAAGTTGTTCATGCTGGCATTCACTTGGATATTGAAACCTATGTGAATTTCAGAACATCTTTAAAAGTATTGTTATCAGAAAAAGGACAAACACTTCATACTTACTGATGAAGTGTTTTTCTATCAAGCAGATGAAAGGCTTGGCAATGCTCTTGCGAAAGGTACAAATGTAGACGTTCAAAAATACCTGTAATAAATATTCATAAAGTGAAGCTGTCTCCTTGTAGACTGCTTTTTTTTTGTCGGCTGTCTCTAGATCGTTTCGGAAAAACTTGCGTATAATTGCTTGAGGAGGTGTGTATAGTGAAAAAAGTGCTGAATGTGATTGGGAAATCACAATATGATACTGATATCAAAGAGTCATTCCGGGCTTCTGCATGTGGCCCCGTCACTGCTCGTGTTCTGATGGATCAAATTTCTCCCGTTGTATGCCCCTATGATATTAACAACTTATATAAACTTCTTGGAGCAACACGAATCGGACTTTTTAAAAGACATTTCATCCGTAATATGCACAAATTAGTTGGAAGTAACTGGAATGTAGTTGAATGTGGTATTGATGAAGTGAAAAGACAAATCGATAATGACCGACTTGTTGCCGCCAAGTTTGATAAATGGTTTAGTTTGCGTTGGCGCGGAAGTTTTGAATTCGATTATCACTGGGTACCGGTTATCGGTTATGAAGATTTAGGTGATGATATTACTCTATTTATCCATGATAACGGGGGAAGGAATCGGAATAGTCGCGTCCGGTCAGTTTCCTACAATCGAAACCGCCCGATTTTATCTTTTGTAAAAATTGAACCTAGAGAATAGTGAGTTCAAAAAGCTCCGATTGTGCTGAGAAAGGCTTGAAAACCTATATTTTCACTGGATTATTTCCGGCCCGCTTTCGGCGAATTAATCAGGACAATTTTACCGGGAGGGCAAGCGTTGCAAGGAGTGACTGTTGTGATTAATTGCCTGTCGCGCTCCTACAATAATCGAGTGAAAAATGCAGTTGCTCTGAAAGAAAAAAATAGATGACATTCTATAAAGAGTGTAAGTGCCCGAAGATGAAATTTCGGGCACTCTAGCACGTTGTACATAGTATTTTCTGCTAACATTATAAGTAGGTGACACTTCCCTAAGTTGAAAATAGAGAAACTATAATAGAAGGTTAGTGCGGTCAAAATTGTATCTTTGACCGCTACTCTCCAGGTAAGAAGCAAGCTATGCTTTCGTCCAAAAAAGCTTCAGCACTTCTTGTACTTATGTTTTTGGAGAGCGACGGATGAACGACCACCATACGATTACCGAAAAAAATCAGCAGGGATGCGACTTCGTCGCATCCCTGCTGATCAAGACATCTCGATAAGTGTATAGAAGTTCGTCCAACCCAAAGCGAACCACAAACAACTCTACTGTTAGTGCAATATGTAATCCTACAAAAACAGTGAATCTGCTTGTTTTAGAATCATCGAATACCCTTCTTTTTCTATCAATTCCCTCACTACATTATCATAAATAGGAATTTCCAACTCTTCAATCGAACCTTTCATTTCTACTTCACAATGAATTTCCGCCAGTTTTTTAGAGAGTAACAGCATGTCCATCTCTTCTTCTATTTTCTTCCGAATCGCGGGCGTCAGTTCATGGAGGGCATTAACCACACCTTCAACTGTCCCGTGTTCTTTAATCAGTTTTAGGGCAGTTTTCGGTCCGATTCCTCGCACGCCAGGATAGCCATCACTTGTATCCCCTGTAAATGCTTTTGTGTCAATGAACTGAATTGGCGTAATTCCGTATTCTTCTATAAAACGGTCCTCCGTATAAATGTCGTAAATGGCATATCCTTTTTTCGTGAATGCAATTTCGACACCAGGTCTAAGTAGCTGAAGCATGTCTTTATCTCCAGTCACAATTGTGATATTCGCTTTATCACTCCATGTTTTTACGAATGAGCCAATTAAATCATCGGCTTCCATACCAGGAACGCCATAGTTTTTCCAGTTGATCATTTCGGAAACGCTTCTAGCCATATCAAACTGTGGCACTAGTTCCGGTGCAGGTGCGGGTCTGTTTGCTTTGTATCCTTCAAATAAATCATTCCTAAATGTTTGCGAACCCATATCCCAGCAAACTGCCATATGTGTCGGTTTAAATAGTGACATCGCTGTCATCGTATGACGGGCAAATCCTTGAACCCCATTTGTTGGGACCCCCGATTCATTAGGAAAGTAATGTCCCATAGCTGATGTTGCAAAAAAAGAGCGGAATAAGAGAGCCATTCCGTCTACTAGTAAAATATGTGGTTTTTCTGCAGTAGTCATTAAATTTATATCCCCTATCTGTCTTCCTATTCTTTCAAGACTTCTATCTATAATAGCATGCTTTCAATCTGTTGATTGCGGGTAAAGAGTATTAGATTACATATAGGAGGTTGTAAATATGCATATTCACGAAGGTTCTTTGTACTGGCCTGAAACGATGCCGGTCCCCCCCGAACGAAAAAAGGTAGAAATCGCGTCACATTATGATGTCATTATTGTAGGTGGGGGGATGTCGGGAGCTCTTTCAGCACTTGCATTGGCTGACAAAGGTCTGTCCATCGCAGTGCTCGACAAACGGCAGATGGCTACGGGCAGTACAATGGCGAATACGGGGTTGCTTCAATATTCAAATGACATCATGCTTCATGAATTAATCGAACAAATCGGAGAAAAGGACGCTGTACGTTTTTATCAGTTATGTTTGGAAGCAATGGAAGAACTAAAACAAACAGCTGAACGGTTGCCAATTGATCCTGATTTCATCAGCCGGCCAAGTGTTTATTATGCAAGTGACGAAAATGATTTAAAACGGATTAGGAAAGAGTATGAAACATTAAAGATTTATGGATTTCCTTGCGATTATTGGAACGAAGAAGAAATCCGCAAGCATCTCCCCTTTTCAAAACCTGGGGCCATCGTGACATATGGCGATGCTGAAGTGAACCCCTATAAATTCGTCAATGGACTGTTACAATTAGTCGAGAAAATGGATGTCCATCTCTTTGAATATACGGCAGTGAATTGCGTAACCGAAGAAAATGGGCTGTTGCACGTTTCTACATCCTCAGGTGAATTCCATACGGATAAAGTTCTTTTTACAACTGGATATGAGACGCTTCCAGTAGGAAAACGGATTGGTGCTGACATTAACCGTTCTTATGTCTCGGTTACTAAACCACTAGACACTTCCCCAATTTGGCATGAAAATGCGCTGATTTGGGAATCTAAGCGTCCTTATCTTTACATGCGGACAACAATCGACAATCGAATCATTGTAGGCGGGCTCGACGAGGATAAACCCCAAGTTCCTCTTTCAAATGAATCAATTATGAAACGCGGTGAAAACCTAAAAAAACAACTAGAGGCACTTTTCCCAGAAATTCCGATTGAAATTGACTACGCTTATTGTGCAACATTTGGAGAATCGCTAGATAACTTACCATTCATCGGAGAGCATCCGTCAAAAGGAAATCATTATTATCTACTTGGATATGGAGGCAATGGAACTGTTTACAGTATGCTAGGTTCAAAAATCATCGCCGATAGTATGACAGGCAATGCGAATCCCGATGCTCATATCGTACAACTCGAACGGTACGCAGACGCTTTAACCGGTGGACGAAGCGGAATTGCCTAACCAATCAACACGATGACAACTTGGCTTATCCCCTTCACCCAAGCAGAAATTGAGCGAGCTTTTCAATATCCGGCGTAAAAATACGATCTTCTTCAATCGGACGTACGATTTTCAACAATTGGTCGAACTTGACACGGGTTTTCGGCGCCATCTGTTCGGGTCCGCGGATATGACAACCTGTCATTGCACACAGTGCTTCAATTGCAAGGACATTTCTCGCATTTTTAATGATTTGATGAGCATGCCTTGCACCGATTGTTCCCATTGAAACATGGTCTTCCTGGTTACCCGATGACGGTATCGAATCGACGGATGCAGGGTGTGCGAGTGTTTTATTTTCTGATACCAGGCTTGCGGCTGAATACTGCAAGATCATGGCACCTGACTGCAGTCCTGGTTCGGGACTTAGGAAAGGCGGTAATCCTTCATTCAATTGCGGATTGACGAGCCGTTCGATACGACGTTCGGAAATACTGGCAAGCTCCGCCACCCCTAGTTTCAAGAAATCCATCGCAAAGGCAATCGGCTGTCCATGGAAATTCCCCCCTGATACAACCGTTTCACCATTATTAAAAATGAGCGGATTATCCGTTGCTGCGTTCATCTCAATCTCCAGTTTTTCTTTTACATAACCAAGTACTTGCCAGCTGGCACCGTGCACTTGTGGAATACAACGGACGGAATAAGCATCTTGGACACGCTTCTCCCCTTGGATCGTAGTAAGACGGCTTCCTTCTAACCAATCCAACATTCTCGACGCCACATCTACTTGTTCTGGAAAACCGCGGGCCTCATGTATGCTTGGATGAAATGCGTCTGTAATTCCATATAATGCTTCCATTGTCATAGCCGCTATCCACTCACTGTCATAGGCAAGTGATTCTGCCTCTAAATAATTAACAACGCCTTGTGCAGTCATCGCTTGTGTTCCATTTATAAGCGCAAGCCCTTCTTTTGCTTCAAGTACGATGGGCTCCATTCCATGCTTTTTCCACACATCTGCAGAAGCTGTATGCATTCCGTCTTGCCACACAAACCCTTCGCCTAGTAATACGAGTGCTAGATGAGCCAAAGGTGCCAGATCACCTGATGCACCGAGTGATCCTTGCTGAGGAATGACTGGATGGATACGGTTATTCACCATATAAGCGAATCGTTCCAGCACTTCAGCACGAATTCCTGAAAACCCTTTCAGCAAAGCATTCAAACGGAGAATAACCATTGCACGCGAAACCGTTTCAGGGAACGCCTCTCCCACCCCACACGAATGCGAACGAATCAGGTGAAGTTGCAATGCTTTCGTATCCTTTTCGTCAATTTTCACATCACTGAATTTGCCAAAACCAGTATTAATCCCATAAACAGTTCGCTCTTCTCGCACAATTTTCTCGACAGCTGCACGACTATTATGTACACGCTTCAATGCTTCACTGTTTAATGAAACAGCCACTTCTTTATAGAGTATTTCACTCATCTGATCTAGACGAAGAAAGGAACCAGTTAATTCAATCATGTCACCCATCCTTTATCTGAATTTGCTTACCCTAATCTTATCGTACAGGATAAAACTACATAAAGTACCACTTTTCAGAAAGTTTAGTCTCTGCTAACAAGGCGCTGTTGTAATGAGGTAAAGCGTTGAAAAGGTGAAAAAATTCTCATACATAGATGTTTTAAAAGTTCGAGAAAATCGGTATCTATTTGGCTCTTTCCCCACCATCTTGACCAATTATTATACGAAGAGTCCACGCATTTCATTTGTTTTCGCATAGGATAAGGGGAATCGCTTGGAAGGAGTGGAAGAATGGTTAACATGCAACCAGGTGGTCAAGGGGAGCAACAATGGTTCCCGAGATTACCTGATGGATATGAAGGTAATCCGTCGCAAGGAATGCAAGGATATGAGAATCAAGGCTGGCCGCCGGGCATGGGTATGCCTGGACAGGGAATGCAAGGTTATCCTCAAGGTCAAGGTTTCGGGATGCCTGGATACTCACCAGGTCAAGGTGGGCAGGGATACGGAATGCCTGGGTTCCCACCAGGCCAAGGCGGGCAAGGGTTCGGGATGCCTGATCCACCGGGGCAAGGCGGGCAAGGGTTCGGGAGGCCTGGGTTCCCACCAGGGCAAGGTGGACCAGGATTCGGAGGGCCAGGATTCCCAGGGCAAGGTGGTCCAGGATTCGGGGGGCCAGGTTTTCCACCAGGGCAAGGTGGTCCAGGGCAACAGCAAGGACATCGGGCTCCTACATCAGCACCTCCAAACCGGATACCAGAATATCCTAGTGCTTCATTGTTCGCAGTAGACCCCGGGGCAATCCGCCGTTGCCTATACCGCTACACTTTTATCTGGACATCGAGAAGACAAGGTTTTTGGTTCTTCCCGGTCTTCGTTGGACGGACTTCCGTTGCGGGCTATAGATGGCGCAGCAGACAAAGAAGATGGGAATACATGGGCATGGATCTTAACCAAATTAACAGATTTACCTGTTAGAAATGCACGACCTTCATAATTATAACAACTTACATTTCAAATAATATATTCCTATTTAACAAAGCGATTCCAATCGTCATCTGGAATCGCTTTTCTATCGTTTTTTTGTTTAACTTTGATTGTGCAAGGGTATGAATGAAGTGGTTGTAAAAATGGGTTAATGGGTATGATTACTCCAAAAGACATATACCAAAACCCATTAGAAATTAGAGGTGATTTGATGAAAAAAGTATCTAACGTTTTTTGGATTACCTTAGTACTTGTAGTATTGACAGTTTTATACGGTGCTATCTCGCCGGAAAGCTTCGAAATAGTTACTAACAATATGAAGAATTTTATAACATCATCGTTCGGTTGGTATTATCTACTAGTAGTCACCGGGATTGTATTGTTCTGTCTGTTCTTTATAGTCAGTCCAATGGGGCAGATTACACTAGGTAAGCCCGACGAAAAACCTGAGTATTCTCGTTTAAGCTGGTTTTCAATGCTATTTTCAGCAGGGATGGGGATTGGACTTGTTTTCTGGGGAGCAGCAGAACCTTTATCTCACTTTGCCATAAACCCAGCAACGGAACAACCAGAAACAGCTGCAGCCTTCCGTGAATCAATGCGCTTCACTTTTTTCCATTGGGGAATTCATGCATGGGCGATTTACGCTGTCGTCGCCATGACTCTTGCCTATTTCCAATTCCGTAAAGGAGAGCCCGGTTTGATATCTTCAACAATGAAACCGCTATTTGGAAAACGAATGGACGGTTGGTTAGGTACTCTGATTAATGTTCTTGCTGTTTTCGCGACAGTATTCGGTGTCGCAACGACACTAGGTTTTGGCGCCATTCAAATTAACGGCGGATTAGCTTATCTATTCGATTTGCCCATTAGTTTCCCTATTCAAGTTGCCATTATCATTATTGTTACAATTTTGTTTGTTGCGTCTTCATGGTCAGGTCTAAGCAAAGGGATTAAATATTTGTCTAACATCAATATGGTTCTCGCATTAGTATTACTTATCCTTGTTGTTATACTTGGGCCAACCTTGTTAATTTTCAATACGTTTACTGATACAATCGGTACTTATTTGCAAAACTTGATACGGATGAGTTTCCGGGCAGCACCTGTTAATGAAAGTCATCGTGCATGGATTAATGACTGGACCATTTTTTACTGGGCATGGTGGATTTCATGGGCTCCTTTCGTCGGTATATTCATTGCGCGTGTATCGCGTGGTCGAACAATCCGGGAATTCCTTGTCGGTGTCTTGATGTTACCAACCCTACTAAGCCTCTTCTGGTTTTCCGTTTTCGGTACGACTGCAATAGATGTACAAAAGAAAGGTACCGATTTGTCCGGACTAAAAACAGAGGAAACGCTTTTCGCCGTTTTCAATGCGATGCCAATGTCGATGACGCTATCGATTATCGCAGTCATTCTCGTTGCAATCTTTTTCATCACTTCCGCCGATTCTGCAACATTCGTACTTGGAATGCAGTCGACTTACGGATCACTCAATCCGCCGAACACAGTAAAACTAACATGGGGTATCGCTCAGGCTGCTGTTGCCATGATTCTACTCTCTGCCAACGGACTAACTGCACTTCAGAATGCATTAATCATAGCAGCATTGCCGCTCTCCTTTATCATAATCCTTATGATGATCTCGTTTTATAAGGCGCTTAATATAGAACGTAAGGAGATGGGGCTGATGGTAAGACCTTACTCGAAGAAGCGGAAAAAGTGATTTTGAATAGCTAACGTTAATCAAAAACTCAATCAGTTAGTAAGGCTACAGATAGAACCTAATTCATATTTGAATTAGGTTCTATCTTTTTCTACTTATTTGGTACGTAGGAACAAATCAATTTTCTCTATTTCATTATTTCGGTTCAATCTAACAATATTCCCACTTTCCTAATGACTTAATCATACATAGTCTGAAGGTGCATATATTTCATAGAGGGAGATATTAAGAAGTTTAGAAGGCGGGAGATTGATAGAGGTGAGCGCGATATTACTTGGTGGGTTTCTTTTTTTCAGTGTAAGCATCGGGGGTGGGATTGCTTGGCAGGTATCAAGATACTTCCGAAATTCAACCGCGGGATTATCTCTATTATGCGGGGGATTTCTATTAGGATTACTCGCAATTGACATCATTCCAAGCGCGTTAAAAATGTACAAGCCATTTGGCATTATTCTTGGCGTACTAATTGGATGTCTACTTTTCCTAGTCATTCATAATTTAATGCATACACTTACTATTAATAAGCCATCAGCACTCTTGCTGATGATTGCTTTACTGATACATACAATCCCGCTAAGTTTAACCATAGGAAACTTGTTGGAGAATTCGACTATTGGCATCACGATTACAGCTTCAATTATTCTTCATCATGTTCCGGAAGGTTTCGCCCTTACTACTGCCCTTCTTTCACAAGGGAAAAAACTATGGCTATTACTTTCTTGTTTCCTCACTTTATCCATTTTCTTCGGCCTATTCATATGGATCGGACATTACGTGAATCTCACCACAAAAGAGCAAGGCGTACTAATGGGTATTTCCATTGGTCTGATTGCCGCTACAAGCATCAGTGAATTTGTCTTACATCACATTAAAGTTGTTCCTTTCAAGATCTTTACAATGTACATTCTTATGGGGTATCTACTGAGCACTCTATTTCATTTGTTGCTTTAATTTTTGACCTTCAAAAAAGACGACCTCATCTACACTCATATAAAATCGTCTATACTTTCGAGTAGCAGCTTCTAAATTAATTCAGAATATAAGAACCCTTCACCAAACTACGTCGCTCAGAAGGTTTGTCGGAATGACACTTTAATGGTCCTGTTATGCCCCGCCCGCGGCCGCCGCAGACTGAGCCGCTTTTGCGCAATCAATTGCCACAACGAGCGCCACGAGTAGTGGTTCCATCTCAACATCTAGAACTTCCAACTCGTAGCTATCGCCCCATGTGAACCACTTTTTACTGACAGCGCCAATCAGTTCCCCATGTCGGTACACTTCGAAATCCATATCCCACCAATTTCCCTGTACTACTATTCCTGCCGCGTCAATTGAATAACGCGCTTTTAAAAATGAAAATTCCTTTTTTATCGTTACCGTTTCTTGGCCGTGTACTTCGGCAAAAAAAGTCGGTAGGAAACTAAACGTTTTTTTGGTGATCATCGCCACTTCTTCCAAAGCCACATCCATAATCGAAAACGTCTTCGGTATTTTCATGAAGCTTCCTTCTACGAAATACACTTCATTCTCTTCTGCATCCTTCACCGAAAACTTGCCACTCAAACTAAATACCTTTTGCTTGATATACAACTGTCTCATGCGATCCCTCCTCGTACTAGAAGACTCTTTTCAGTTAAACCCGTTATCTCTAATACGTATCGGATGTCAAAACGTTTCACTTTCTCCATAGAAATGAGCAATACATTTAGTCTTGCTGCTTCCCCTAAGCTTGGATTAAAATTTCAGCTACCTGTGTGTGGCACTAATCAGGTAATTCACTACAAGTGTATAATAATAGAATGAAAATCAGATAAATTGGCGAATGTCTGTTTTTTGTATGTTTATCCAGAAGCGTGAAATGTTTGTCTTTGTGCGACTCACAGACCCCCAAATTAAAAAAGCGACCTGTCCACAATGTTGTGCACCCCAAAAGTTAGAGTCAAAATCTAACCTTTGGGGTGTTTTATTATGGCTAAATATAGCGATGAGTTTAAGTTGATGGTTGTGAAAGA
>NZ_JBXCJD010000013.1:0-79214 GCF_056786515.1 Sporosarcina sp. Y838
GAAGAGGTCACACCCGTTCCCATACCGAACACGGAAGTTAAGCTCTTCAGCGCCGATGGTAGTTGGGGGTTTCCCCCTGTGAGAGTAGGACGTCGCCGGTCTCAAAGTAAAGTCATTGCCTTCGGGCAGTGGCTTTTTTTTGTTTTATTAGATTTTAACCGAAGGTTATATTGATCTGATCCAGTGGAATGCGAGAAAGGCGAGGGACGGTAGAGTTCGAGGAAGCGAAGGCAGGAGGATCGGAGCGTATGAAATACGTGAGAACCGGACGACTGAAGCTGACAAAGAAATCTGCCGTTCATCGACTTTCGGAGCCCGAACACGGAAGTTAAGCTCGCGCTCCGATGGTAGTTGGGGGTTTCTCCCTGTGAGAGTAGGACGTCGCCGGTCTCAAAGTAAAGTCATTGCCTTTTAGGCAGTGGCTTTTTTTGTTGTTTATATTAAATTATAATTGAAGGTTGGATTGCTCACGCGCCAATGGGTAGTTGGGGGGTTCTCTTTGTGAGGGAAGGACATGTTAACTCTCGCCATGTAAAGTCGTCCTACTTATATAATTATATTTACTTCAAACAAAAAGAGTGACCCCCTAAGGATCACTCTTTTTGTGCTGTCATAGCTGCTCGGAGGAGAAGAAAGGAAGTTTTAAATCCCATTACACCTGTTACCCGAGATTTTATAGATTGTTAATCGATCATTATTGAACTTTGTAATTTAAGAAAGTTGAATGTTTACCTTTTAGGTTTAAACGTTTAGCCTTGAGCTTTTTTTCAATTATTTAGGTTGATTGTAGTGCAGGGATTTGACCCAGACCCTGCAAACGGGAAAACTTTCTTCTTTTTCTCTATAACAGCAAATCAAAATGGTTATGTACTAGTTAACAGTTATTAATGTACGCGCATTGATTTCGCTGAGTGCTACATCGACATCATCTTCAAAAGTATCAATATCAATTGCCATTTTCGTAGTTAGTTCTTTTACATTGATTGGATCAATCAATTTAGTTTCCTCAGATGCCCAAAATAGCTTTTTATAGCCTTCAACAGCGGTTAAGTCTGTTTTACCATCTTTAGAGATCATGTTATTTAGTTGCGTGTCTAGTCTATCTTGGGCAAGTTCATTATTTTCTTCTACGCGTACTTGAGATTGACCATAGTCATTATTCATTTTAAAAAGAAGTGATTTCTCTATTTCGATAAAATTCTTACGTTCAATTGCATCAGCAACCGTCATTTTAACTCCAGAAACTTCTACAATTGTTTTTGCATTGGATTCAACAATCGCTTTTTTTATTTGTTTTCTACGAGAAATCAAATCTTTAATGGATTGTAAGCTCTCTTTTGCTTCATTTTCGAACTCGTTGATTGTTTTGAAGCCGCAAAAGTAGTTTCACTAATTTTTTTTAGTATACGTGCATCCAAGGTTTTAAGTTCACGTAAAGCTTTAGTAATAGAGATATCCATCTGCAAATCACTCCTAGTTTTTACCTTACTATAAGTAATAGTCTACCGTAGTTAATGAAGCAGTTCAAGTATTCCTTTAATAGCCCAGTTGACCTTAGACCGGCTTAATGGATTAGTCGACCCCAATAAATCAAATTCTGCTATTGGAACTTTATATTCATAATTAATTTTTGTGGTAATCCATTGGCTTTGTTTAGAATAGGGTATATTGGAATAGGGAGGTAAGCGTATGAAGATTATTGAAAATGTAATCGGTCGTTTTTTCAAGGAACGCTTTTTTGATCAAGCAGCGCAGACGGCATATTATCTTCTATTGTCGATGTTTCCATTTTTCCTTTTCGTTTTATCCCTGCTTAGCTTATTTCCAGTTAATGAAGAAATGCTACTAACCTTTCTGAGACCTTTCGCCCCTGTTGAGGCATTCACTGTAATAGAAGACAATGTCCGAGCAGTTCTAAATAAAGGCCATGGAAAAATACTGTATGTGAGCCTGATAGCAGCATTTTGGGTTACTTCCATGGCTGTACAGTCGTTAGCTCGTTCACTTGATCTTGCGAATGGCCATGTGCGCCGTTATGCATTTTGGAAAGTCCTTATCCGTGATTTGGGCGTCACACTCCTTTTTATGCTCGTTATCCCACTATCATTGTTTCTTCCAATTATTGAGAAAGCTTTATTCAAAGTAGTGACATACTACGATACAATTGAAGAATGGCAAGGTTGGCTTTATATTTGGCCAAATGTTAAATGGGGGCTGGGTACGCTCTTTTTACTTCTGTTTTTCCTTTTATTTTACAAAATTGTACCAACGAGCAAAGTTACATTTAAAGAAGCGCTGCCGGGTGCGATTTTTTTTGCTATTGGTTGGCAGTTATTTTCTCTAGTTTTTGGAAGCTACGTCTCGAATGTTGACTATACTCGTTTATATGGCCAATTGTCGGGTATTATCTTACTTGTTATCTGGTTTTATTTGACGGCCGTTATCATATTGTTATCAGGTTTATTAAACGCGGAATGGTATAAGTTATACGGTAGAAAGAAAGGGAATGTTTCATGATGAAAATACTTGTGGTAGATGATGATCCTAATATATTGGAACTTGTGTCTATTCAATTGTCTCAAGCGGGTTATACGGTTCTGAAGGCGTCTGATGGATTTAAGGCGCTAACGATACTAGAAGAGGAATTAGCCGACTTGGCAGTGGTGGATGTAATGATGCCAGGTATGGATGGGTATACGCTGACAAAAAGAATTAGAGCAGAGCTGGATATTCCGGTACTATTGTTGACAGCAAAAGGGGAATTAGAAGATAAAGAAAAGGGTTTTCTAGCGGGTTCTGATGACTATGTTGTAAAACCATTTGAACCAAAGGAATTGTTATTTAGAATAAATGCAATCTTACGTAGATACGACAAGGCGGTTGATGTGTTTATCCAGGCAGGCCCGATGAAAATAAATCGGCAGAGCTATGAAGTTTCCGTCGAAAAAAAGGTACTCCTTCTTCCTTTAAAAGAGTTTGAATTACTTTCAGTTTTAGCATCACGACCGAATCATGTGTTCACAAGAGAAACTTTGATTGAACGGATATGGGGTTATGATTATGAAGGTGATGAACAAACATTGAACGTGCATATTAAGCGGATTCGAGACAAGCTGGCGAAACTCACTGGGGAAGTGACCATCTCTACTCTGCGGGGTATTGGATATAAGCTTGAAGTGTCCTCGCTATGAGATCGTTATACGGGAAGTTTATTGCGACAACAGTGGTGATAATGATATTGAGTACGCTCATCGCATTTCTCGCCATCAATACATATTACCATCAGCATTTGAAAGGGCAGAACGACGAGAAGAATATGAACATTGTAAAAAGCATTGTATCATTCATTGAGTCAAATAAGGATATCGATCTTGAAGATTATTTGGAAACACAATCAGCAGTCGGATATAAGCTCTATGTGGTCAATGAAAATCTAAAGTCTACTATGTATGGGGACGGATTTCGAGAAGAAAAACTTTCAAACGAAGTCATAGATAAGGTAATGAATGGTGAAGAATACCATGGGATGAGAGATCTCCCGAGCGAAACGTTTGTAACAGGCTATTTCTCGAATAAGTTGGCAAACACAGTCGGAGTTCCGTTTAAGTATAACAACGAAACGTTTGCACTATTCCTACGCCCCGATATTAAAATGCTATTCACAGAAGTCCATTATATTTTAGGTGGAATGGTTTTAGTCATGGCTGTTTTCAGTTTGCTATCAATGTTATTTGTGGCTAAAAAGCTGATTGATCCAATTACGGAGCTGACTGCGGCAACAAAAAAAGTTGGCGATGAACAGTTTACAGGGACGCTCGATATTAACCGAAAAGATGAAATTGGGCAACTGGCAAAAAGTTTTCAGCTAATGACAGAGAAATTGAGTGAAAATGATCGAATACGTAAAGAGTTCATAAGCGATGTGTCGCATGATTTCCAGTCACCCTTGCTTAATATCAAAGGTTATGCGGAGCTTCTTTTTGACAATATGCTAACGGAAGAGGCGCGAAAAAGTTATGCATCTGTCATCCAATCAGAAACGGAACGATTGTCTTCATTAACGAAACAGCTGTTGCTACTAACTTCGCTTGATCAGTTAGCATCCCCACTTGAGATGAAAACCTTTGAATTGGATGTGCAGTTGAAGGAGACAATCCGCAAGTATAGATGGTTGTTAGAGGAAAAGGATATGACATTGTCGATGGATATTGCAGAGGTCCATTTTACTGGTGATCCTGCCTTCCTTGAAAAAGTATGGGAGAACCTTTTATCTAATGCGTTGAAGTATACGGAAGTTGGCGGAGCGATTGAAATAGTGCTAGCAGAGGAGACGGACCACGTTATAATCCTTGTTCGGGATAACGGGATTGGTATTGAGGAAAAAGCACTGGCGCGCATCTTCGACCGTTTTTATCGGGCAGATCATTCAAGAACCCAGGAAACTGGAGGAACAGGACTTGGATTGTCCATTGTCCAGCAAGTCGTGAAATTGCATGGCGGGACGATTGAAGTAGTTAGTGGTAAAGGGAGTGGCACAACTTTTACTATGAATTTTCCGAAGTTGTAATGTCCTGTTCATCTTCCGTTCATAAAGGAAGTCTAAGATAAATGTATAACATCAACAACATAGGGGGAATTTTGCATGCAAGAAAAATGGAGTTTACGGCTTATTCGTGTTTCTGCAATTTTCGGATTGATAGGAACAATATTAGGCTCACATATGGCGGGTTCTGGATCAGCTGCCTTCCGTCCAATCCACGCGCATATTTTATTGGTTGGCTGGTTGTCACTATTTGCTTGGGGCGTCTTTTACAAGATTTATAAAGTTCGAGCTAAAAAACTCGTCTCCGTTCACGGTTGGACTGGTATTATTGGTGCAATTGGTCTGACGACTGGGATGTGGTTGCAATTTATGCAACCATTTGGCATTAATTCAACGTTTTCGCTTATTTTCTATATAATCGGTGGAACAGTCTTGCTAACGAGTTTTGCTTTGTTTGTCGTCATTACATTCATGACTGAAAAAGAAGGCAAACGATAATGGCAAATGAAAAACGAACCCGAAAAAGAATATGGGTATGGTCAGCTACTATCTGGATTTTACTTGCAATTGTTCTTTCTGCTTTTGCGCCCGGCGGCAATGAATTTGTCACCGCCAATAAAGACAGTGGTTTGCCAGCCGATGCAGAGTCAATCATAGCGGAAAGGAATCTTGAAAAGTATTTTCCAGCAGATGGTGGATTACCCTTGTTTGCTGTCTTTCATACTGAAGACGGTTTAACAGACGAGGATCTTTTCGGATTTTCAGAAACACTTGAGTCACTTCAAGTCGATCCGACGTTAAGTGAAGTGACAGTAGTCCCGTTGACGAAACTTTCTCCGGACGTTCGGGCAACATTTCTTTCTGAAGATGGAAAAACATTTTTCGTACCTCTCACGTTATTAGGGGAGCTAGAAAGTAAGGAACTAAATAATTTAGTTAAATCAATTAAAAAAGATGTAGAACCTAAAATAGATGAGGGTATTGAAGTATCATGGACGGGACCTGCTGGAATCGCTTCTGATGCAGTTGAATTATTTAGTAAAGCGGATGTCATTTTATTATTATCTACTGTTGGAATAATTCTCGTTTTACTGTTGGTCATTTATCGCTCCCCATTGTTGACACTAATCCCGCTTGCTGGGGCAGCGATTGTGTATGTCGTTGTTGACAAGATAATCGGACTGACGACACAGGCAGAATGGTTTTTAGTAGATAGCCAAGCTCTGTCGATTATGACAATATTATTATTCGCAGTTATTACAGACTACTCTTTGCTAATCTTTTCACGCTATCGTGAAGAGCTAAAAAGATATGAGTCGGTTAATGATGCAATGACTGAAACGATGCGTCATGTAAAAGAACCAATTTTCTTTAGTGGGAGCACAATCATATTGGGAGTAGCAACATTATTCTTCGCCCTTTATGAACCGTACCGTAATTTTGCGCCTGCTTTTGCCATTGCAGCTATAGCAATGCTTATTGCAGGACTTACGCTGTTGCCAGCACTATTTGCATTGATTGGCAGAAGAGCTTTTTGGCCGGTCATTCCAAAATATGGAGAAGTGCAAGAAGACAAAGCATCCATTTGGGGCAAAGTTGCAATTAAAGTTACGAAACGCCCTGCTATGTTTATGGTTCCAATTCTATTGCTGTTACTAATCGGAGCGTGGAATGTGACCAATATTAAAGAATCTTATGATCTAATTGAATCCTTCCCGGAGGATTTGTCTTCTCGCATAGGGTATGAGCGACTCGGCGAATCATTTACTGAAGGAAGTTTAGCACCTAGTACTCTGCTTTTCGTTTCGAAAGAACAAATGGGTATGGAAGAAATGCTTGTTGCAATTGAGAAGCTTGAAAAACTACCAGGCGTTGAGAGTATTACTGCTCAAGGAAATCCTTCTACGGAAGATGGAAAAAGTGCTAAATTCTCCATCACATTTAAAGGCAATCCGTATGATAAAGAAGCACTGGATGCTGTGAAAGAAGTCCGCGCAAACAGTGAAATGATTTTAAGAGATGCTGAACTTACTGAAACGAAACTGTTTGTCGCTGGAGAGAGTGCGAAAAATGCAGATATTCGAGATGTTAATAAGCGAGATACGATTGTTATTATGTCGATTATGACGGTACTTATTTCGATCATGCTTGGACTCCAAACACGTTCGATTATCGCACCGGTTTATATGATGGGCACAATTCTGTTGTCCTATGCGGCTACACTTGGTCTATCCCTCTTCCTATTCGACGTCTTTTTAGGACTGGAAGCAATCAGTTACCGAATTCCGTTATACACGTTTGTCTTCCTAATTGCACTCGGCGTCGACTATTCAATCATGCTTATTGCAAGAGTACGTGAAGAGATGAAGTCAATGCCGTTTGAAGATGCGGTTAGAAGGGGAGTCGATAAAACAGGAGGCGTCATCAGTTCTGCGGGACTTGTCCTGGCAGCAACATTCCTGGTGCTTGCGACAATGCCAATTTACGAACTTAAACTCTTTGGGTTTATCATGGCACTTGGTATTATTATCGATACGTTCGTTGTACGACCACTTCTGATTCCAGCGATACTGATATTGTTAGGGAAATGGAGCTTCTGGCCGAGGAAAATGAATTAAATTAGTCGAAAAAGTCACTTCCTAAATAAAATAGGAAGTGACTTTTTTCATGTTATTATAATCGATCCTTTAATAACAATTTGCTCTTCGCATATTCCTTCAATTTGAAGTCTATCTGCATCGTGTACGACCTGTAAAACTACGATGTCTTCTGCATGAATAGGCGAATAAAAATCAATGATATACTTCGATGGGAAGTCATTAGGCGTTAATAAATTGCTTGAAACCGCACTCCAAACTTTCCCCATTACCAGCATGCCGTGGGCGATTCTTCCTGAAAATCCATGATTCTTTGCCTGACCATCATCCAGGTGGATTGGATTATAATCACCGGAAATCTCAGCATAGTTTTCAATGTCTTGCTGCGTCAAAAGTAACTTTATTTCAATCATACCAATTCACCTGAAACAAGTTGAGAGATCCCGCTGAAACACAAACTCCCTTCATAATTGTATAGAAATAGTGTCTGTTTACTGAATGTATGTCCCTTTCTGACTTTCACATCCGATAATGAAATAAAACCGGTGTATACTTCATCGATGTACATTTTAATATGATTTATGCATTGTTGTTTACGAAGAATAACAGGCGCTTGTAACGTCCATGGTATTTCGAATGATTTATAGAGAGTCATTGGCATTACAGGCGGGATAGGGATTGTCCGAAATCCCAATTGCCGTGCACTCTCCTCGCAATCATATACAGGATTTAAGTCACCGAGCATTTGAACATATTTCTGTACTTGTTCTCTCTGGAAAATGAACGACTGTTTTTCTGTTTTCACCCAATCACCTCAAATAACACTGCGAGTCCCACACCGCCAGCACTTCCAATGGAAGCAATCACATATTTCATCCCTTTTCTTCGTTGAACCTCATAAAATAGCCGGGTAACCAGAATTGCACCTGAAGCCCCGTAAGGATGTCCTGTTGTCAAAGCACCGCCGGATACATTTAGTTTTTCGTAGGGAATCGACAATTCCTGCGCGCATGCAACAATTTTTGAAGCGAAGGCTTCGTTTATTTCAAACAAGTCGATATCCTCAATCGACAGACCGTTTCGATTCAATAACTTGTGGATTGCTGGAACTGGAGAAATACCGGGATAATCAGGATGGATTCCACTCACTTCACTATCGACGAATCTCAGAACGGGTTTCATATGTAGTTCCTTGGCAAGTCCTTCTTCCATGACAACTACCGCCGCAGCCCCATCGTTAATACCACAGCTGTTTGCGGCAGTTACTGTACCGGCGTCTTTTATGAAAATGGGTTTAGCGCGTGTTAACAACTTTTCCATATCGCGTTCTTTATAAAAGCTTTCGTCTATAGTCATTTCTCCGAATTCAATAATTTCAGGTTGATACAAACCTTCACGATAGGCATTCCAGCTACGCTGATAACTGAGGAGTGCATAATCATCTTGCATTTTTTTAGTGATTTTGTATTTTTGTGCGACATTTTCTGCAGCTATGCCCATATCAGGGTCGCCTAAATGGTCAGGGGAAAATCGTGCTCTTTTTGGAAACGGGGAAGTACTGGTACTTTCCACACCCCCTGCGATATAACAATTGCCTGCTTTCCCTTGAATGAAATGGCACGCGGTCCGAATGGCTTCAAGACCCGCGCTACACTGCCTATCAATTGTCATTCCAGTTACCGATAAAGGAAGCCCTGATTCCAACGCAGACAAACGGGCGATATTTCCCCCGGGCCCTATAACATTTCCAAAAATAATTTCATCTATTTCATGTGTTATCCCCGTTGACAATTCTCGGAGAAGTGGCGCTGCAAGAATATGAGGTTGGATATCTCGGAACATTCCGTCTTTTTTCCCTATAGGTGTCCGTTTCGCTTGTACGATTACCGCCCTGTTAATTTCTGACCACCTCGGTTTCGACTAATTGTTGAACTTGCATGCGGGCAATCTTACCGCTAGTTGTATAGGGTATCTCTTCGACAAAAAACCATTTACGTGGAAGTTTGTAAGAAGATAGATTATTCATACAGAGCTTTTTTAAGTCTTTCTTAGATGCATGCCCTTTTATGACGGCAACTGGTACTTGTCCCCAATACGAATCGTTCATGCCAATGACAACTGCTTCTTCGACATCGGGATGCCTCAGCAAGACCGTTTCGATTTCTTCAGGGAAAACATTTATACCGCCGTATAAAATCATGTTTTTCTCACGCCCGACGATATATAAGTAACCGTCTTCATCTAAATAACCCATATCATCGACAGTTACCCAATTGTTTTCGTCTTTGATAGATTGAATGGCATGTGATTGTGGATGAATATAGCCATCAAAGATCATTGGGCTCCTGACAAAAATTGTACCTATTTCCCGATCGGATGCTTCATCCAGATGGGCGTTTCTGATTTGAATTTCAACGTTATGAAAAGGTTTACCCACAGAACCAAGTTTGTCCTCATCGCTGTCATTACATAAAAAAGATACAAAACTTAGTTCACTCGCCCCATAAAACTCAAACATCCTAACATGAAGTAACTGCTCCTGGATTTTTCGTTTTGAATCTACTTCCCATTTTGCCCCCGACGATATGATCTGTATAGGCTTATCGATAATATAGTCTTCCAAGAGCATCGCTTCTACCATTGTTGGTACGACATACAGTATTGTTATCGGGTAGTTTTTGATGAAGTCCAGTGCAAGAAGAGGTGAAAACTTTTCTAATAGATAAATTGTTCCGCCTAGGTACAAAACACTGATGGCTCCGTAAAGAAAATGGGAATGAATGAGCGCACCTGGAATGAGAACATGATCAGTTTTGTCTATGTGAAAATCATGCCGGCTACATTCGAAACTAGCAATCCATGAATCATGGGAACGAATAAAGGCTTTAGGGACACCGGTTGTTCCTGAGGTGAAACCCATGTAAAAGGGTATTTCCCCTGTGAAATCTTCGCTCCAAGAAGAATCACACTGTAGGATTTGGTCTAAAGCATCTTCCCAAATAATGATGGTAAACTCCGTGCCCCTAATGCGTTTAGCCAATTCGGCGGTTGTTACAACAACTGAAGGGGACGAGATTACTAAACGCTGTTCAAGCTCTGTTGGTTTCCATTTAGCGTCAAAAGTTGCGGCAATACGCCCAGCCATCGCAGCGCCTGTAAATAGTTGAAGAAAAGAAATACTGTTCGGCATGAAGATACCGATGACACCGCGGGTAGCGGTTATCGAATGTATCCAATTTGCTGTTTTGCAAACGACTGTATTCCAGTCGCGGTATGTAATGGATTCGGTAGAAGTTTGTATGGCAATTTTATCAGGATTGACAAAGACTTGTTGTTGATAGGAACTTGTAATCGTAGGCACATAAATTCTCCTTTTTGTAAGAAAAGTGCAAAGCGCCGTTTAGCCCCGACAGGCATAAGACGGTTTGCGAGGAGGCGTACTTCAGCCCCCACAGCAAAATGGCTTATGACCCGAGGGGCTGGCGCTTGGAGTTAGACAGTAAGAAAAGTGCAAAGCGTCGTTCAGCCCCAATACCGACCCAGGTAGAAATTTTTCAACTTTTATATCTTCAAGTGAAAAGTAGTTTTCTATTGAAAACGGGATACTTCTTTAATTTGACGACTAGTAATGTTGCTAGTGTTGCTTTGATGAGATCACCAGGCAAGTAGACAAGACTCATCTTGACTGCAAGCAGCAGATCGATATTCATAACGAAAGCTTGTACAGGTATTCCAAACAAGTAAATAAGGAAAATACCAACAGTTAAGTTAATGGGTAAAATAGTAGCAACCCTTACTTCTTTGAAGCGAGACTGAATGGCCCCTAAGCAAAATGCTGTAATGGGATAAGATAGCAAATAACCCGCACTCGGTCCAACAAATACACTGAGGCCGCCCCGGCCACCTGACAAGAGCGGGAGCCCAGCAGCAACGAGTAATAAGAAAACGACTTGACTCATTGCGCCTAAACGAGCACCTAAAATCCCTCCGGCAAGCAAGACGCCAATCGTTTGGAGTGTAATCGGAACGGGTGTAAATGATAGAAAAATAGGAGGAAGTAAACCTAACGCTCCCATAATTGCAGCGAATAAAGCAACGTGTGTCATCTCTCTAATTTTCATAAGACATCCCCAGACATAGGTTAATTTAGTTGATATCGAGTATTTTAAGCTCAAACCATCATTTGTGTCAACCTACTTCTTTATTTTGTTAACTAATAAAGTCGATAAAAAGATACGCAACCCACAAATCTTGGGTTACGTATCTTTTTTGGGAAACTTAGAACTCTATAGTAATCTTACCGTTTACCAATGTTAAGGTTCCATCAAACTTTTTATCCGAATTGGAAGTGAAGCCTTTGATAACGTTTGTTTTCCCTTTTGTACAAAGAAGCTTTACTTGAGTAGGTGAAAGCTTTTTCTTTAGAAAAACAGCGGGGAAAGTCTGCTTGCAACCACTTGCGTATGCACTGCAGCCATAGAAATCTTTCCGCGCAACGATTGTACCTGTTTTGCATGCTGGACACGGAACAATTCCATTCGTGACGATGGCGGGGGAAGCAGGGGAATTGGATATCAGTTTTGTATCAATCTTTTGAGATTTCAATTGACCTGGTACTTCTTCCAATAAGCTGTAGATGAACTTTGCAATACTACCTAGAAAACGTTCCTGCGTTCCTTCACCGTTGCCGATCTTCCGCAAATAGGTTTCCCACTTGGCGGTCATAGATGGACTTGCAAGCAGATTCCCTTCTATTGCCTGGCAAAGAATACGCCCTTTATCCGTGATAGAAACAATGTTCTTCGTTACATCGATGTAGTTATGCCTTTTGATTGTTTCGATGATTCCACTTCGGGTCGCCTCTGTACCAAGTCCTTCTATTTCTTTCAAAATATCGGTCTCTTTTTTGTCCTCGACAAGTTTCCCACATGTTTTCATCATCGCGATTAGCTGACCTTCTGTATAAGGCTTAGGCGGCATTGTTTTGCCTTCTTTAATGCTGATATCACTTTCGACCGGTTCGCGCATCGTAAGCGGTGGTAGCGTAGGCTCGTCCTTGTCGTTTTCCTTCGTTGAACGGACAAACAATGCTTTCCATCCTTTATCCCGTTCTGTTTTACCGGTTGTGAAGAAAGGTAGCTTGTTGACGTCCGTTGTTACTTTTGTTTCAGTGTAGAGATAGTCCGTATGGAACATGGCGAGCGTCGTCCGGACAACTTCTTCGTATAAATTGCGCTCGATGGTAGATAGTCCGGCAATCACCCCTTGTGACGGAATTTTCTTCGTAGGAATGATTGCGTAATGCTCCTGTACTTTTGAACTGTCGACATACCTTTTTTTCGGAGTGAGTGATGCGACAGGGAAAGGGTGGCCGATGAGTCGTTGATAGTCGGTCACTTGTCCGGCCAGATAGGTAAATTCACTTGGTGTAATGTACCGGGAATCCGTCCTTGGGTACGTCACAAGTTTCTTTTCATAAAGTCCTTGCATAGTCTTCAATACATTGGCGGGACTGATTTTCCACAAGCGGTTTGCTGTAGCTTGTAGCGTAGACAACGCGTGTAATTGAGGCGGTGGCGTTCGCTTATCAACTGTTTCTACAGAGGTAACTACCCCCGGTGAATTTGGTTGGATGTCATGCTTCGCAAGTAGGTCTCGGATAATTTCCCTTTTCGGTTCCTTTGCTTTCGCTTTCCCTTTGTACGTTCCATTTACGGCGGTAAAAGTAGCTTCGATTTCATAGAATGGTTCTGAAACAAATGCTTCAATTTCCTTTTGCCGCTGATAAATAAGGTAAACAGTTGGCGATTGCACACGGCCAATCGAAAATACTTCCCGAATTCCACGTGCTTGCAACAAAAGTGAATAAAGGCGAGAACCATTCATCCCGACAAGCCAGTCACTAATCTGCCGGGCTTTCGCTTCCTCGTACATGAGAAGGTCTTTGCGGTTGTCTTGTAGGTTCGCAAATCCTTTCCTCACTTCATCCACTTCGAGGGAATTAATCCAAAGCCGTTTAATCGTCTGGTTTTTTGCACCTGTTTGATAATAGATACTATAGAAGATATTCGATCCTTCACGGTCGACGTCACAGGCGTTAATAACAGTATCAGTACCTTTAATCAGCTTCTTTACAATGGCGAACTGCTTGCTTTTTCCTTTTGCGACTTGAAACTCATAGTGTTCCGGCAAGATTGGTAAACTGGCAAGCGACCACTTGGCCCATTTTGGATCATACTCTTTCGGTTCTTTTAGTTCGACAAGGTGGCCGATTCCCCATGTAATGTATGCACCTTCAGAAAATATCGGAGAAGGTAATAATTCCAAATAACCTTCATGCCGTCGCACAGAAAAAGCGTCTGCATACGCTTTCGCTTGGCTTGGTTTTTCGGCTAGGATGACTGGCTTCATGACAAGACCTCTTTCACTGATAAGGTAAAAACGTTAGTTCTACTATTATCGCATAATTCAAGGAGGTTTTCTAATGGAAGCAATATTGAACTGAGTCAATTTTATAGAGACTTCTGCCACAGCCAATTATTTTGCCCTCACAGATAACCAGATAGTGATCTGGTAGAAAAAATAATAAAAAATTGAATAGAGATAAGAAGGCGTGCGCCGGGAACCCAAATCGCGAAGAGTTGACTTTCATCATGAAACAAATGATTTTGTTCACAAGGGAAAATCTAAAAACATTTAATATATAAAAAGATTATTCTCCAAATTATAATAGTAACCACAAAAATCTAACACAATAGTGTAAACAAAAGGTAGAAAAAAGTCGATTTTTGTGGTATACTATATGAGCATTTCGAGATAGGGATCAATAAGATAGTGGGTCTTCTATCTTATAAAATGTCGAAAAATGTTAATATTTGTCGAAAAATATAAACTTATGGTAATGAGTTTGTAAGTTTTGTTGTGCAAAGACTTATAGTTCATTATGTGTCATAAAAAAATACTAGATTATAAAAACCCTTTTTTTTATTATGAATTAAAAATAGAACTTTCACTATTTTTTTTGGGGTTTATTAGGAGGGGCAAACGATGGCGGACAAAAAGACAGCGAATAAATCTACTCGCAGAGATTTTCTTAAAAAATCTGGTTATGTAGCCGGTGGAGTTGTTGGTGGTAGCGTTTTAGGTGGATTGCTCGGAACTCAATTGGGGGAAACTAAAGAAGTTTCTCCAGTTGCAACCAAAGTACAGCAGTATGATCATGCTCTAGAATATTTTACGAATCGAGCGGATTTCATATTGCTAGGACAGGCCACAGAGCGAATTTTTCCTGAAGATGAAAATGGACCAGGTGCGCTTGGTCTAGGAGTTCCTTATTATATCGATCACCAATTAGCAGGTAAGTGGGGAATCAATGCGAAAGATTATAGACAGGGACCCTTTCATGTGGGAGAGGCTGTTCAAGGTTATCAAACACAATTAAAGTATCATCAGGTTTTTGACTTAGGAATAGAAGCAATTGAGAATCATAGTCAAGCGACATTTAAAGAGAAATTTACAGCATTAGAGGGCGAACAGCAGGATGAGGTCTTAGTAGCTCTTGAAAATGATAAAGTGAAGATACCTGGTCTTAAATCAAGCTTCTTCTTTGAAATTTTACGCAAAGCAACTTTAGAGGGTGCGTATGCTGATCCACTTTACGGTGGGAATAAGGATATGCAAGGTTGGAAGATGAAAGAGTATCCTGGTGTTCAAATGACTTATTCGGCTGAACAAGTGGCATCTAAAGAATTCATTGAAGTTGCACCAGTGAGTCTTCATGACAGACTAAACTAATTATTATATAAAATAATGAAGCTAAATAAAAAAGCTTCATAAAATACGAACAGCAGGAAGAGGGGTTATTCATTATGGTTACGAAACTACCTAAAACAGATGTTGTAACGGTAGGTGTAGGCTGGACAGGCGGAATTATAGCTGCTGAGGCCAGTAAAGCAGGTCTAAAAGTTGTCGGATTAGAACGTGGTGGAAATCGTGGAACGGAAAACTTTGGTATGAAACATGATGAACTGCGCTATGCAATACGCGGTGAATTGATGCAGGATTTATCGAGAGAAACGTTAACATTTAGAAATAATGGTGGTCAGCGCGCATTACCAATGCGTCAATATGGATCCTTCATGTTAGGAAATGGTGTTGGAGGAGCAGGTACACATTGGAACGGAATGACCGACCGTTACAACCCATATGACTTTGAAATTAGATCAAAAACGGTTGAAAAATATGGTGAGAAGAAAATTGCAGATGGGCTACTCATCCAGGACTGGGGAATTACCTACGACGAAATGGAGCCATATTATACGATGTTTGATAAAATGGCTGGTATTTCTGCCGACGAGACGCCTCTACGTGGGAAACGTTCGGAACCCTTCCCAAATCCAGCATTGAAACATGGTCCTGAGCTTGATTTATTTAAAGAAACAACGAAAAAAATGGGACTGGATCCTTTCACCATGCCAGCAGCGAACAACTCACGACCTTATCAAAATCCAGATGGTCAGCATTTAGCTGGTTGTCAAATGAACGGATTCTGTGAACGTTTCGGTTGTGAATATGGTGCAAAAGCAAGTCCAAACGTTACGGTTATCCCAACAGCATTGAAAACTGGTAATTTTGACCTTCGCCCGTATTCTGAGGTCATCGAAATTTTACACAAAGATGGAAAAGCAACAGGGGTTATTTATGTCGATACACGTTCAGGTGAGAAATTTGAACAACCTGCAGATATTGTTGCAATAACAAGTTATACGTTTAATAATAATCGTTTGTTACTCAATTCAAAACTTGGTACTGCCTATGACCCTAAAACGCAAAAAGGTACAATTGGGAAAAATTACTGTTACCAAATAATCGTAGGTACGAACGGATTCTTTGATGATCGTAAATTTAATACTGCAATTGGTTCAGGTGGACTCGGTGCAACATTAGATAACTATAATGCTGATAACTTTGACCATACAGATCTTGATTTTATACATGGTGGAATGATTACCATTAACCAATCAGGAAAAAGACCTATTGAGAACAACCAAGTTCCTCCTGGTGTACCAAGCTGGGGTAAAGAATTTAAACAGCAATCGTTAAAATACTATAACCGTATGATTAACGTTCACACGTATGGAGCAGTTATGCCTCATGTGAATAACTATTTGGATTTAGACCCGACATATAAAGATATACACGGTAAACCACTTGTTCGCATGACGTTTGACTTCTCGGAAACGGACCGTAAACGTGGTGAATTCCTAAACAACCACACTAAGAAAATCATGCAAGAAATGGGAGCAACACATGTCTCTGACAATGAGTCACTTGAGCACTATGACATAACAAAATATCAAGCGACACATAATACAGGTGGTGTAATCATGGGAGCGGATCCTGAAACATCTGCTGTCAACTCTTACCTACAAATGTGGGAAGCGGATAATGTTTTCGTTGTTGGTGGATCAGCATATGCTCACCAAAGTGGTTACAATGCGACTCATACTTTAGGAGCGCTTGCTTACCGAGCATCAGAAGGAATCATCAAATATAGTAAAGAAGGAAACATGCTAGTCTAAGCGTGTTAACTAGAATCGGACTCAAATCCGAGGAACAAATTTGTTTACCCGACCGAGTAAGTGAACAAGAGTAGTTCCTGTTCGTTTTACTCAAGTACTTGTGAACATATTACGAAGCACACCGACCCTTTAAAGGGTTGGTGTGCTTTTTTTAATATAGTAGTAATAGGGATGGAAAAGAGTAAGGAATCCATGAAATAATACCTTCTTGAATGATAGGTAAATATTAATATTTGACAAATAATTTGGTTACTTGTAAGGAAGTGATTTAGTTTTCAACTGCTTGGTGGCTTACTTTTAAGCTACATTATACAAAGAAGGTTTTCTAATATGTAAGCAGATAAGGTTCCTGTCACCTGTCACAATGTGAAAAAAGAAGTCAACCAAGATTTAACCTGGCTGACTTCTTTTCTCTGAACAGTGTTTCACTTCTGTTTTTAAAAGAAACTAATATGGATTTTACTGTTTTTTAATAGTGACGCTTGCTTATTTCAAAGCTTAAAATGACGAACCAGCTCATGTAGCTCATCTGCTAAGTCAGATAGTTTATCTGATCCCATCGCTACTTCTTCCATCGAGCTGCTTGATTGTTGGCTTGTTGCAGCAGTTTCTTCGACGCCGGCAGCTGACTCTTCGGAAATTGCCGCAATTTCCTCAATCGAGCTATTCAACTCTAGGCTGTTTCCTGCAATATCGGATAAATTCTCAGCAATTATTTTAATATTATCCACCATTTCCGTCACAGCATCGTTAATGCCATTTAAAGTATTACTTGTCGTTTTAATATGGCGAGTTCCTTGTTCGACTTCTTTGTAGCCTCTTTGAAGCGAATCGGTTACATCTGATGACTCTGTTTGAATATTGTTAACAATACCTGTGATATCCGTTACTGAAACAGACACTTGTTCTGCAAGTTTTCTTACTTCATCTGCAACTACAGCGAAACCTTTTCCATGTTCTCCAGCTCTTGCAGCTTCAATCGCTGCATTTAAGGCTAGGAGGTTCGTTTGCGCAGCCACTTCTTGAATAACAGAAACCAACTTAGATATCTCTTGCGTCTGATTGTCGAGGTGATCCATTTTTCTAACGGCTTCTTGAACGATTTCTTCGATTTTTATCATTTGGTTCTCTGAAGATGCCATCAATCGTTGTCCATCATTTGTCAGGCCAAGTACTTCTAAAGAGGATGTGTGTATTTGCCCTCCTTTTTCACTCGTTTCTTGTGCTTTTGTAGCAAAAATGCCCATCGTATAAGCTAGACTACTAGCATTGTCTGCTTGTTTTTCCGTTCCAGATGCAATTTCCTGCATCGTTATAGCAATTTGTTCCGATCCTGTTTTTACTTCTATTGCTGATTGGGTTAATTCTTCACTTTGTGCTGAAACACTGAGAGAAGCGTCAGCAACTTGTTGAAGTGTCTCATGAAGTGTGTTTTTCATAACTTGCATCGCTTCCGTTAATTGCCCAATTTCATCATTTCGGTTACTTTCTCTTATTGCAACTGTTAAATCACCCTTAGAGAGTTCCCCCATCAATCCAGCTATATATTTAATTGGATTCGAAATCGTTTTACTGAACTTAATAGATACAAACAGCACAACCAACAATGTCACGACTGTAATAACTAATGCGATTAACAGAATTTGTTGCTTCGTATCCTCAATAACAGATATGTCTTGATTGATGCCGATGGCGCCAATAATCACACTTTGCGTTGGATCATACATCGGGATATAGGAATTCAGACGTTCGCCATTACTCTCGGAGATTGATTCTCCATTCTCTACAGAAGATAATATTGAAGCATAATCAATGGCCTTCCCGACATTTTCCTCTTCGGAAGAGACAACAACCGTTCCGCTTTTATCATAAAGATCGATTGTCACGCCTTGCAACATCTCGTTCAATTCCTTTAGAAAAGTACCGTCAACACCCGTTTGTAGGGTTCCAATCACTGCATTATTGTGGATTACAGGTGCAAATGCACGAACGGATAGACCGCTTGAACCAAACTCGAATCCGGAAATCGATTGGCCATCTAACGCAGATTGAATTGCTGAAAGTCCGCTCTTGTCATCACCATGCTTATCTGGATTATGCCCACGTAACGAAACAATGCCTGAAGTATTTCCGAATTCAAATACATTAAGTCCATGTTCCTCCTGGAGACGAGGGTAAATTTTCTCGACCTCTTGTAGTAGTTCATCACGCTTTCCTGATTGCAAAGCTAAGACAAGTTCTTCATCTGCAGCATAAATCGATGTAACATCAAGTAGGGCTTCGGAAGCCTTGTTGAATTGCGTTTGAATGGTATGCTCCATCTCTTCCTGCTGATTGGTAATCAGTTTTGTAAATCCTTGTTCCATTGCATAATAAATCACGAGAACCGTAATTATTAATGGAATAATTGTTAACGATAAAAAGATTGCGAGCAACTTTTTGTTTAAGCTGTTTGGATTAAATATTGTTTTCATTTCAAAATTCCTTTCATATCTTTTCAAGGATTCGAATCAATAGGTGATTCTTCAAACATCCCAATTCCTTATACCTATAGCTAATAATAATCGCTATATAAGTAACTGTCACTAGAAAGTGTCATTTTTCACAACGAAATCACTTTATATAGCGAAGGTTAAGTTTTCTACGCTATATATAGGAGATAAAACAGATTATTGGATATTAAAATGAGTTTTTGATATGGTTAGCATGCTATCTAATTTTTTCTATGAGAAGGTGAACTTTTGATTGATGATGAGATTCGTGAAATACTTGATGGAATATCGGCTCAGATGCGGAGGAATTACTCGGAAATGCTGCGTGAACTAAACCTTCATGTTGGTCAGGACCAGTTATTGTGCCGCCTTTGGAGCGAGGATGGCGTTACACAGACCCAGTTAAGTGAACGTTTGAACTGTGAACCGCCAACCGTAGCAAATATGGTAAAAGCGCTCGAAAGTTATGATTTGATTTATCGGCGGCGTGATGAGTTAGACGGTAGGGTCAACAGGGTTTATTTAACGACTAAAGGTCACAATATAAAAGTTCCTGTCGAGCGTATTTGGGTAAAGCAGCAAGATAAATTATTGGATGGCATTTCATCCGAAGAGCGTATCGTTTTAAAAAAGCTTCTGAAAAAAATGGCTGAAAATATTAAGTAAGCTCAGCCTATTTTTATTCAATTAGTTAGCATGCTACTTAATTCTTAATATTAAAGGTAAAAGGGAGTTTTGAACATATGTCAACTTCGGCAACTCAAAGTAAATTACAATTATCAATTTTAGATCTAGCAAATATTTATCAAGGTAAGACTGCAAACGAGACTTTACTAGATTCAACTGAGCTTGTGCAGCTAGCTGAAAGTTTGGGCTATACTCGCTACTGGTTTGCGGAACATCATAATGCCAAAAATCAGATTAGTACTTCTCCTGATTTATTGAGTGCTCATGTAGCGGCGAAATCGAAAAGTATACTTGTGGGGTCAGGTGGTATTATGTTGCCCAATCATAGTCCACTTAAAGTAGTCGAGAACTTTGCGCTATTGGAAGCTTTGAATCCTGGCAGGATCGACTTGGGAATTGGTCGGGCACCAGGAACGGATGGAATGACCGCATACGCATTAAGACGTTCACGTGAAGCAGTAACTACTTATGATTTTCCGCAACAACTAGATGAGCTACTTGCATTCTTTTCCCGAAATTTTCCTGCTAATCATCCGTTTAGTGGAATTACACCGACAGCAGATGAATCATTAATACCTGCAATTTACATGTTGGGGTCAAGTGATGGGGGCATGCAGTTTGCGGTTGAAAAAGGGTTGGGCTTTGTCTTTGCAGCACATATTGCACCTCATTTAGCAGTCCCGATGTTACGTGCTTATCGCGAAAACTTTAAACCCTCTACGTACATGTCTGAGCCTAAAAGTATTTTATCGACAATTGTTATTACGGCTGAGACCAACGAGGAGGCGGAGTACTTGGCGGGCCCGGTAGAATTGTTTTGGGCTCGATTAGTAACAGGGAAATTGGAACTGCCAATTCCGACTCTTGAAGAGGCGAGTTCTCATGTCTATTCTCTAGCGGAGGAACGAGCACGACGTGAGAATAAAACGCGTTTTGTAATAGGTAGTGTAGAAAAAGTTGCAACGAAACTAAGAAACCTTGCTACAGAAGCAATGGTTGACGAAATCATGATGATGGATTTTTACACAGAAACTGTCGATCGACATAAAGGATACCGACTATTGGCAGAAGAGTTTGGTCTTTCATCTAACTAAGTAATTTATCGCAAAAAGCACGTCGATTTTATCTGAGGAGATGGTTGTTTTGAATAGCAATGCAAAAATGCAATTAGCAATGCAATTGGGTTCTGGATATGGCTTAGATGCAGGTGCTTGGCGAATGCCGGGCGCTGATCCGACTGCCTATACAAATATGGACGTCTACGTAGAGTTGGCAAAAATTGCTGAACGAGGGAAGATACAGATGCTCTTTATGGCAGATACGCCAGTACTGTCAGTGGACTTGAGTAATCAGCCACCGCAAACTCCAATGGATCCAATGCTGACATTAGCTGTGATTGCACGAGAGACTGAACGCATCGGACTTGTAGCGACGTTATCCACAACATTTAATGAACCTTATAACGTAGCTCGTCAGCTCAAAACACTAGATGTAATTAGTAATGGACGTGCAGGATGGAATGCGGTAACAACATCAAATCAAGCAGCTGCGGCAAATTTCGGTAGTACTGTTGCCGGTCGTACCGAGCGATATGAGCGGGCGCATGAGTTTATCCAACTTGTTCAAGCGTTGTGGGGGAGCTGGGGTGAGGATGCTTTAATACTTGATACGAAAAACGGTAATTATGCTGATATGAATAAGATTAAACCGATTAATTTGGGTGGGAAATACTTGTCTTCTCAAGGGCCATTGCCAATACCACCTTCTGCGCAGGGACAGCCCGTTATTTTTCAAGCAGGTGGTGGTCGTGAGGGATTAGAACTTGCAGGTCGATACGCGTCCGGCGTTTATGCAAACCCTTTCGACATTCCTTCTGCGATGACTCACCGGGCCATGGTACGGCAGAGTGTAACTAGCTTCGGGCGAAATCCTAACGAAATAAAGTTGTTGCCAGGGATTATTCCTTCGATTGCATCAACAGAACGAGAAGCATTGGAACGACGCAAACAACTTGATCAGTCTATCGATTTACCAGGGAGAGTTGGTTATCTTGGTCATATGATCGGGGTACCGCTGTCAATCGATGACATTGATCTTCCTGTATCGGAAGACTTGCTGAATCGTACCTATGCGAATCCTGAGGATCCAAGATCAGTCTATGCGCTTGAACTGGCACGAAGTGGTATGACGGTTCGTGATGTGTTGGCGCATGGGGTCATTAATTACCATCCTGTTATTGTAGGGACACCTGAGCAAGTAGCGGATTTCATGGAGCAATGGTTTGTTGCGGGAGCTTGCGACGGTTTTGCTATTCAACCGGATGTCAGCTTTGACGGCGTTTCTGATTTTGTCGACCAAGTGATTCCTATTCTACAAAAACGCGGACTGTTTCATGAAGATTACGAGGGCACTACGTTACGCGACCATATGGGTGTATCATACCAGTACGGGTTCTAATAAAAGATAGTAACTACTTATTTTACAAGCTCAGCATGATTGAGAAACTACTCATACATATCCTAAAATGAAAAAGGTACAAAAATAATTGAGCTGACAACATCTACAATAACAGCATTTGCTCATTCTGGAAATTTTTTCATAGTGTATGGTGGACTGGCATCGGAAGCGTACTGAAACAAATGAGTTGATATTTGTCCTGAATTCATATAGTATGAATTCGAGGTAATAACAATAAAGATTTAAAGAGGAGATTAATAAAATGAATATATTAGTAGTCAAAGCAAATAACCGCCCAGCTTCAGAAGCTGTATCAAGTAAAATGTATGAAACTTTCATGAATAATATTGAAGGTGTAAACGTAACGACTTATGATGTATTCGAAGAAGATATGCCTTATATTGGTCAAGAATTATTCGACGCTTTCGGTAAAGTACAATCGGGCGAAGAAATGACAGATATCGAACAACGTCTTTTAGCTGCAAAACAAAAAGCAATGGATGCATTAACAGCAGCAGACATCGTTGTTTTCGCCTTCCCATTATGGAACTTAACAATTCCGGCTAAACTACATACATTCGTCGACTATGTATACCAAGCTGGTTTTGCATTTAAATATGATGAAAATGGTCAAGCTGTACAATTAATGACTGACAAAAAAGCTGTTATTCTAAATGCGCGTGGTGGTGTTTACTCCACACCGGAAGCAGCACCAATGGAAATGGCTGCTAACTATATTAAAAACGTCTTTGGTGGCGTATTCGGTATGGAAATCGTGCAGGAAGTTATTATTGAAGGACATGCATCAGCACCAGATCAAGCAGAAGCTATTATTGCTGAAGGTTTAACAAGAGTGGAAGCTGTCGCAAAAGAGTTATCCGCAGTATTGGTTTAATATCAATCGGTTATAGATGATAGTCATGGAAATGATATCATTGTATTGGAAATTAAATACAAATAAGAAAGCGCCATTCGGAATATACTGAATGGTGCTTTTTGTTTATCTGAATATCAAAACAATAATATGGAGGTTTTTATATGGAAATGAATTATTGCCCGAACTGTGGAGAATTGTTAGAAGTGCGTATTATCAATGATGAAGAGTATAAGGCGTGTCCAAGTTGTTCGTTTATTCATTGGGGAAATTACAGTATAAGTGTTGGAGCTTTAGTCATAAAAGATGAAAAAATGTTGCTCGTCCGCCGTAAAGATAATCCAGGGAAAGGGAAATGGACGAACCCTGGTGGTTATATCGGACAAACAGAACTCATTGAACAAAGCATTATACGCGAAGTATTAGAAGAAACAGGTGTAACTGCAAAAGTGAAATCGGTCGTAATGTTGGGGGATTATCCAGGTCGAATACATAACGTCTATGTTGGATTTGCGATGGAATATGTAGAGGGGCAGCCACAACCAGATGACGTTGAAGTAGATGGTGCTGACTTTTTCTCATTGGAGGAAATGGAGTCAATGGATGTTGCAGATATGACGCGGGGTCTGGCCCAAATCGCTTTTGAACAACAAGCCGTTGGATTAGAATTAAATCCGCTGCCGAAAACAGTTTTTAATGGCTACACCTTTTTTAATGTTTAGGAAGATGATAAATCGTTATTCAATAGCACATGAATTTCACGATTATAATTCAACAACAGAGACAGATTAATGACGCTAACTATGCGTGGTGGTTTTGGCAATGGTATAGTTTTGGTAATAGATATTTTACGAGGGAAAGGGGGTAATTCATAAAGTGGGGAATAAGGATTCTATTGAGCTGAAAAACATTTCTATTGGATCACCGAAACTAATGAAATATGATGGTGGGAAGGAAATAAATACCGGAATACGCAAGGGGACAGTGGAAGAGGCTTTTTTAAGAAAAGAAGGGTTTCACGGGGATGGCGTTGCCGACTTACGTTTTCACGGTGGCCCTGATCGTGCCGTTTGCGTTTATCCATATGAACATTATTCGCAGTGGGAACAAGAATTTGGAACCCCTTTACCTGCCGCAACCTTCGGGGAGAATTTAACAGTCTTAAATATGTTGGAAGCAGATGTTCATATTGGCGATATCTTTAGGTTGGGGGAGGCGGTTATCCAAATCACACAAGGCAGAATTCCGTGTAGTACAATTACTAAGCGAACGAATCTGCCATTACTTCTAAAACGAATGGTAGAGACAGGTTTTACAGGCTACCTTTGCCGTGTTTTAGAGGAAGGAACAGTTAAACATGATTCAAAGATAACATTGATTGAGCGGCATCCTAAGCAAATGTCAATCCTGTTCGCAAACGAGACTTATTTTCATAACCCTAGAGATATTGAAGGTATTAAAAAGATACTAGACGTTTCGGAATTGGCTGGAGAGTGGAAAGAGTCATTAGAAAAGCGGCTAAATAAATTAACAAGTTTATAGCAGTAAAGATAGGCTATTAGAATTGTTTGCATAGCTAGAATTTAAACACCACGCCACAAGTGCTCGCATTTGTGGCGTGGTGTTTTTTTCGAGTTTTCGCCATGAAGCATAGGTAAAGCTAACGTAACCCAATAAAAGTGGACCACTACTTCTAAGTATCGTAAAAGTAGGCGTGTTTCAAGACCTGATCGCACCATCCACCACTGCATCAGAAGGCAAATGATGAGCACCCAGTCATAACGTGGTAGGAGGGGAAGTGGGATGAATTTGGTAAAAGCCAAAGAGGCAAAAATAACGACAGGAAACAAACATGATAGAGCCTGCTCGCGGCCAAAACGAACGAGTTGTTTTAGTGCTCTCATGATTTGTGCCTCCATTTTGAATGGTTAACTACATGAGTGATCCCATTATGCGAAATAATGGAAAAAGAAGTATCTCTTTTCCTTTCAACTTTATTAAACTGGGGTGTCTTCATCACTTCGGTATTCTAAAATATCTCCAGGCTGACAGTCCAAAGCCTTACAAATCGCCTCTAGAGTTGATAATCGAATCGCTTTTGCCTTTCCATTTTTCAATATAGAAATGTTAGCCATTGTTATCCCAACTCGATCTGAAAGTTCTGTTACGCTCATTTTCCTTTTTGCCAACATCACATCAATATTGATTATAATCGCCATTTTTTCACCTCAGACTGTTAAATCATTTTCAGATTTTATCGTAATAGCTTCTTGCAAAAGTTTTTGGAGAACAGCAGCAAAGACTGCGATTACCAATGGAGCAAATATAAAAAGCATTCCAACCAATACGACACCCGGAGCGTCATCTAACTGCGCAAAGATAAAGAAGAATGGCAGTCCAATGAGATGTAAGCCGCTGATTGTGATTGCACAATACTTTATATTTTTCAAAGCTTTTACGGATATTTCCGAAAATGCTTTGTTCCGGTCAATATAACTTAACAGTTTAAAAGCTTGATACAATGCTATGAAATACGGTATCGCCGACACATACATAACGGTTACAAAGCCATATACCACATAAGCGAACTCCGAATTACTTTCTGTTGCATCTTTCGCTAGTATTGGCAACGCAAATATACATATAGCAAGGATTGGGAGTCCGAGAAAAATAACAGCTATTTTCAAAAAGTTTGTTGAACCTCGTTTCATAAAAAGCACCTCACCTCTTTATTGTTAGTTTTATTTTAGCACGGTATTTATCGTTTTGCAATAAATATTTATTGCTAATAATTGATTACAAACATCCCAGTACTTGTATAGTTGCTATTGGATTGCTTTGAATTGAACGACTTCTATACCATTATCGAGATATCTTAACAAGTAGGGATGCGACTTCGCCGCATCTCTACTTGTTTTTTCGGTAATCGTATGGTGGTTGTTTATCCGTCGCTCTCCAAAGACAGAAGTACAAGAAGTGCTGAAGCTTTTCGGGACTAAAGAATAGCTCACTTCTCATATGGAGAGAAGCGGCCAAAGATACAATTTTGGCCGCTCAAGCTTCTACTATTAAGTCTCTATTTTTATTTTAAGGAAATATCACTTTCTTATAGAGTAAAGCAGAGAATACAATGTACAACGTGCTAGATTGCCCGAAATTGCATCTTCGGGCACTTACACTCTTGATAGAAGTACATCTATTCTTTTTTCAAAGCAACAGCATTTTTCACTTGAATATTGCAGGAACGCGACAGGTGATTAATCACAACAGGATTATCCCAAAGAGTGTGGCTAGAAGTGACGGAGTCACTTCTAGCCACACCTTCCCCTTGGTAAAAGTGTCGTGATTAATTCGCCGAAAGCGGGCTGAAAATAATCCAGTGAAAATGGCGGTTTTCAAGCCCTTCTCGTCGTCCTTTTATACAAGCAAATGGATAATCAACAGACGTGTTTAAACATAGATAAAAGCATCTCTCATTATAAGGAAATGCTCCATAACTTTAAACTAATAATTCACTATACCTTGTATTAACTGCGAAATATTAGTAAATACCAAGGATTCTCTACAAATACAAACTAATTAGATCTAAAGTGTTGACAGTTGTAGCGTATTCATGTTAAATTTAGTTTGAATTCGAGATACTTGAATTAAAGGTAATTAGAATAAATGCTATAGAAGAGTGAAACAATTGAATATGGCTCCTAAAAAGTTGAATATCGTTTCTGCAATTCATGAAACGATTTGAAAAGATTCAGCGAAGTATAAATTGAAACCATCAGAGTCATGTATTGATAGGAAAGAAATTATTAAGTACACACCTTGAATCCAAGGAAATCAAAGGAGGAAACACAATGAACCATTTAAAAGGAATTCACCACGTAACGGCCATCACAAGTAGCGCAGAAAAGAACTATGAGTTTTTCACATACGTATTGGGAATGCGTTTAGTAAAGAAAACAGTCAATCAAGATGATATTCAAACATATCATCTATTCTTCGCAGACGATAAAGGTTCTGCGGGTACTGATATGACATTTTTCGATTTCCCTGGTATTCCAAAAGGAACACATGGAACGAACGAGATTTATAAAACAGCTTTCCGTGTGCCGACAGACGCTGCACTTGATTACTGGGTGAAACGTTTTGATAAGTATAAAGTGAAAAATAGTGGTATTGAAGAAGTGTTCGGTAAGAAAACAATTTCATTTGTGGACTTTGATGAGCAACAATATATGTTGGTTTCTGACGAATTTAATGAGGGTATTGAATCAGGAACGCCTTGGCAAAATGGTCCTGTGCCATTGGAGTTTGCAATTACAGGATTAGGACCAATTCATATTCGTATCGCACAATTTGATTATTTAAAAGAGGTTTTGGAGAAAGTGATGTTAATGCGTGAAATCGCACAAGAAGGCCCAATGCATTTATTTGAAATGGGTGAAGGTGGAAATGGTGCGCAAGTAATTGTAGAGCATAATACGGTTCTCCCAGAAGGTCGCCAAGGCTATGGCACAGTTCATCACACTGCCTTCCGTGTAGAAGACACGAAAGTATTATATGAATGGATTGACCATATGCAAGCTGCTGGTTTCGGTACTTCTGGGTATGTAGATCGCTTCTTCTTCGAATCTTTATATGCACGAGTAGCACCTGGCATCCTTTTTGAGTGGGCAACAGATGGTCCTGGTTTTATGGGGGATGAGCCTTACGAAACAGTAGGTGAAATTTTATCATTACCACCATTCCTAGAAGGGAAACGGGAACAAATCGAGGCATCAGTACGACCAATCGATACGGTACGTAGCACAATTAAAATAGACAAAGAGTACTTATAAGGAGGTGGAATTGGAAAATGGGTTTTTTTAGTAAGTTATTCGGAACACAACAACCACAACAACAAGAGGAGGAAAAAACAATGACAAAATCAAACATAGGTATTATTTTAGGATCGACACGTGAAGGACGCGTAAGTCCACAGGTAGGGACATGGGTAAAAGAATTAGCAGATAAACGTGGGGATGCAAACTACACGATTATCGATATTGCAGAATACAAATTACCACTTTTGGGTGAAGCTGGCGGCGACGCATCAGGTGCAGCTGCATGGTCAGAAATCATTGCAAAACAAGACGGATTTGTATTCATCGTTCAAGAATACAATCACTCGATTACAGGAGCACTAAAAAATGCGCTAGACTACTTACGTGATGAGTGGAACAATAAAGCTGCAGGTATCGTATCATACGGTTCAGTAGGTGGAGCTCGTGCAACAGAACATTTACGTGGTATTTTAAGTGAATTATCTGTAGCGCATGTTCGTGTTCACCCAGCGTTATCGTTATTTACAGATTTCGAAAATGGTACAGACTTCAAACCGGCTGCTGTACAAGCAGATTCAGTAAACCAAATGCTCGACCAAGTTATCCCTTGGACGACTGCATTAAATACTGTACGTAACTAATTTTAATGCAAATAAATTTATACAAGTCGCAAAATGTGCATATGCACATTTTGTGATTTTAATAAATAAATTCTAAGCAAAACGATTTCAAGTGGATTGAAGGTTTTGCTTAGAATTTATACCGGAAAGGAAGATACTTAAGATGAACAAGATAGCGGGTCATCACCATATTTCCATGATTACAAAAAAGGGACAACAAAACAATCAATTTTATGTAAAGGTGCTCGGACTGCGTAGAGTGAAAAAAACAGTCAATCAAGATGATCCAAGCATGTATCATTTGTTCTATGGAGATTTAACCGGCAGTGCTGGTACAGAGTTGTCCTTCTTTGAAATCCCGATGGCTGGAAGCACAAGGAGAGGAACGAATGCCATTACGCGGATTGGGTTACTCGTTCCGTCTTATGATAGTTTACTGTATTGGAAAGATAGATTTGAATTACTAGATGTAAAACACGGGGAGTTAACCAAGTACGCAGGGCGTGACGCACTCCATTTTGAAGATGCTGAGGGTTTACGTCTAGTTCTATTAAATAATAACGACGACGAGGTTCCGACGCTGTGGCAGACATGGGACGATTCAATTGTTGTAGAGAAACATCGTATTCTTGGAATGGGCGCAGTGGAAATGACCGTGCAATCTTTAGATAGCCTTGCGAATACATTAGAAAATTTGTTTGGGTATGAACTAGCCTCGCGTAAAGCAAAAGAAGCTATCTATCAGTCAGTAAAAGGACAGTCTTTTGGTGAAATTGTCATTGTGGAGAAGGGTGGTCCACAAGAGAGACCAGGAAAAGGCAGTGTGCATCACGTAGCTATCCGAGTAAAAGATGGCGATGAGTTACGTGAGTGGAGCCAACGTATTCAAGATTTTGGTTTTGCAGTGAATAAAATAACAGATCGTTACTATTTTGAGAGTTTATATTTTAGAGAAGAAAATGGTATTTTATTTGAATTAGCGACAGACGGACCAGGTTTTACAGTGGATTCGACCATTGAATCCTTGGGGGAAAAGTTAGACTTACCGCCATTTTTGGAGAGTAAGCGAGTTGAAATTGAGGCGAAATTAGAACCCATTGAGTAAAGGCAAGGGGAACTAGTACAAGTAGTTACGATAGGAAAAGGAAAGAACAATAGAGGAGGAAATAATTGTGAAAAAACAAACAGCAGGTATTCACCATATTACAGCAATTGTTGGTCATCCACAGGAAAACATTGATTTTTATGCAGGGGTATTAGGTCTACGTTTAGTTAAACAAACAGTGAATTTCGACGATCCGGGCACATATCATTTGTATTTTGGAGATGGTGGTGGAAAACCAGGTACTATTATTACCTTTTTCCCATGGGCAGGCGCTGCTCAAGGTCAAATTGGAGATGGGCAAGTTGGTATTACGTCGTATGTTGTACCAGTAGGATCTTTGGATTTTTGGGAAAAGCGTTTGGTTAAATTTAAAATTGAATATAAACAAGTAGAGCGTTTTGGTGAGACATATTTACAATTTGATGATCCACACGGCTTACATCTTGAAATTGTTGAACGTGAAGCGGGAGCGCTAAACGATTGGACATTTGGAGAAGTAACCAAAGAAGTAGCTATAAAAGGATTTGGTGGTGCAACTCTTTACTCAAGCAGACCAGAAGAAACTGCTAAAACAGTAACGGATGTAATGGGGCTTGAATTGGTTGGAACTGAAGGTGACTATACCCGCTATAAAGCTTCTGCTGATTTAGGGAATATCATAGATTTAAAAATGGTCGCTGGTGTTCGTGGCAAGATGGGTGTTGGGACGGTTCACCATATTGCATGGCGGGCTCAGGATGATGCAGATCATCTTGAATGGCAACACCATGCGAGGAATCTTGGTCAACATGTAACAGAATTGAAGGACCGCAACTACTTCAACGCACTGTACTTCCGTGAATCAGGTGAAATATTATTTGAAATTGCAACAGATCCACCAGGATTTGCACATGATGAAACACTTGAAACAATGGGCACTCAGTTGATGTTACCTGTACAATATGAACAACGTCGTGAGCAATTAGTTAACGCGCTTATTCCAATTCAAGTGCGTTCAATCGACTAAATAAGGGGGCTATATAAATTGATTTCGATTGACCCAAAACAAAATAGTGAGCGGGATAATTATAAACTTCTCATTGGTACAATAATTCCTAGACCTATTGCTTTTGTTACTACTGTGTCTGAGGATGGTATCGTTAATGGTGCGCCATTTAGTTATTTCAATATCGTTTCATCCAACCCGCCGATGGTTTCATTAGCTATCCAAAGACCTAGTGGTGGATTGAAAGATACTGCAAGAAATATTTATAGCAGTCGTGAATTCGTCGTTCATATTGTAGATGATGAAAATGTGGCAAAAATCAATGAAACCGCAGCTACATTACCTGCAACAGAAAGTGAAATTGAATTGGCGAATCTAACGCTTGTACAAAGTGAAATTGTCTCTGTACCGGGAGTGAAGGAATCTAAAGTTCGAATGGAATGCAGACTTGTACAAGCCATTCCTTTAGGTGGAGAAGGACCTGGTAGTGATTTGTTTATTGGAGAGATTGTACGCTTTCACATTGACAAAGAGATTTATGAAGATGGTCGAATTGACCCGAGGGGCTTAAACGCTGTCAGCCGCTTAGCTGGTACCAATTACGCAAAAATTGGTGATATTTTTTCTATTGAAAGACCGAAGTAGTATTGAAAAACCTACTAAGATTACCCTCTTTTGAAAGGAGAGAATAATTATTATGCAACATATTTTTAAACAAGGAACAAATAGTGAAAAACCAGTTCTATTACTATTACACGGTACTGGTGGCAATGAAAATGCTTTATTGTCTTTAGCAGATATCGTAGATCCTGATGCTTCTGTACTCAGTGTACGTGGGAATGTATTAGAAAACGGGATGCCCCGTTTCTTTAAACGCTTAGCTGAAGGTATTTTTGATGAGGAGGATTTAATTTTCCGAACAAATGAGCTTAATGCATTTTTAGATGAAGCTGCTACAGAATATAAATTTAACCGTCAAAACATCGTGGCTATTGGGTATTCAAACGGTGCTAATATTGCGGCCAGTCTGTTATTCCATTTTAATGATTCACTAAAAGGTGCGATTTTACATCATCCTATGGTGCCAAGACGAGGCATAGCACTTCCAGATTTAACAGGTATCCAAGTATTCATTGCAGCAGGAACAAATGATCCGATTTGTCCACAACAAGAATCCGTTGATCTGAAAAAACTGTTAGAAGATGCAAGTGCGTCAGTTGGTGTGATATGGGTAGATACTGGACATCAGCTCACAATGACAGAAGTGGAAGCTGCTAAACAGTGGTATGAACAGAACTATTTTAAGTAGGTGATTAAGTGAATGATAAGTGTGAAAACCAGCCATATTTGTTGCTAATGAAAACAACAAAAGCAATTCAGGAGCGAATTAGGCGGGTAATGATTACTAATAAGCTTAACATTACGGAGTTTTCTGTTTTAGAGGTACTATTTCTACAAGGGAAACAAACCATTCAGCAGATTGGTAATAGCATACTCATTGCTAGTGGTTCTATGACTTATGTTATAGATAAATTAGAAGATAAGGGATTATTAAATCGAAATGCATGTCCTGATGACCGAAGAGTAATCCATGTGATACTAACGGAAGATGGAAACCACTTAATGCAGAAAATCATGCCAAACCATCAAGATATGGTTAATTACATGTTTGGATCTTTAACTGAAGATGAGTCCAAAACAATGGTAAATCTTTTAAATAAGGTAAGTAAAAGAGTAGAGGCATAATATTTTTGCTTGTAAATATCTAGAATCCGAGATGAATACAACAACCCCGTTCTAGATTTAGAACGGGGTTTATATATTGCTCTTTAATTGGAAAGGATTGTCAAAATAGAGAATGGGAACTCAATCTATTTCTCTTGCTTTCTGTGTATCCCTAACATTTTTTTGAACTGTTATCGCTGCAAATATACTAAGAACAAAAGCCATACCATAAAACCCTTTTTCACTTAAAACAATACTTCCTGCATTGTATAATCCGATGGCCATTAATAAAATAGATACAATTAGCGCAAACCAGCTAATTCCATAATAGATATTCGTAACTGGTATTCCTTCATCTTTATCTCTAACTGCTTTTTGTAAAGATATAGATGAATACAGTCCGAATAGTAAAACTGCAAAGTAATATCCTTTTTCATTCAGTTCCATGACTGCGTTATACAAACCTAAGAGATAAGCCGATACTCCTATTAGAAGCGCTGCTAAGGAAGCACCTTTGAAGGCTGAAGTGGGTTCTCCTAGTTTTCTTTCTACTTTCATTTTTGAATCACTTTGTGTTTCTTTGTCAAAGAACCCTTCATTATCGTTAGACATTGAATATTTCCCTCCCTTCAGATAATCATATCCAAACACATGTAAACTAGCAACAATATTTAAAATATTCGGACACCTAAAACTTGTTCGATTCCATAAAATGTTGAGCTTAATATAATAAAATCTAGCTGCACTACGGCTTTTAAAAACGTAGATTATGGGCTTACTTCAAATATGTTTCAAATAATGAAACAAAGTGCTGAGTTGTTGAATCAAATTAAAAGGTGACCTAAGATGATTTTGGAGACGGGGTGAATTGAATGAGTAAATATGAAGTTGCGACGTTAAAAAAAGGGCTTCAAATCTTAGATTTACTACAACAGGAACAATATCTAACTTTGACAGAAGTCACAAAGGCACTGGATTTAAATAAGACTACTGTTTTTCGGTTGCTGAGCACTCTGGAAAATATGAACTATATTTCAAAAAAAGGCAAGTATTATACATGGAATAATGAAAAGTTCCAAATGGATGGAAGTGAAAGATCCATTGACTGGACCACGTTACAAACACCTTACCAATTGGGAGTAAGTGCGGCAGAAGGTGTGTATATTGGGGTGCTAGAAGGAACTGAAGTAGTTATGAAACAAATGATTAAACCTCCTTTTATAGAACCGTACCAGCCCGAGATAGGGGATCGTTCCCCATCCCACATTAGTGCCCTTGGTAAAGTCATACTGGCAAATTTAATCCCAACCGACCAACAAGAAGTATTCTCTCTCCTTCCATTTAATCAAGCCACCGGTAATACATTTGTAGATCAGGAAATTTTCTCTCAACATTTGGAAGTTATAAAAAACCAGGGATTTTCCATCGATGATGAAGAAAGATTTGTAGGCGTACGTTGCATCGCTGCCCCGGTATTCCATGAGAATCATGTAATTGCAGCAGTCGCAATTGCTGGGCCAATTGACAAAATGAAAAAAACTATCCTAAGAGGATTGACGAATAAAGTGATAGCTGTAAGTGAAGAAATAACCAAGGAACTAATCATTCGGTATTAAGAATTGAGTCTCCTGCATAGGAAATCATAGTAGTGATAAGCATAAATGCAATTAAAATGCGAAATGAGGAAACCATAATGACGAAACAAACACAACTTGGAAAATCAGGAATATATATAAATCCGATTGGACTTGGAACCAATGCGGTTGGGGGACATAATCTATATCCTAACTTAGACGAAGAAGCGGGAAAAGAGCTCGTTCGAGTTGCGATTGAAAATGGTGTGAATTTTATCGACACAGCCTATCTATATGGACCGGGAAGATCAGAAGAATTAGTTGGAGAGGTAATTAAAGAAACAGGGAAAAGGGAGGATATTATTCTTGCAACGAAAGGGTCAATGAAATTCGTTGGCCAGGAAATGCAAAATGACAATACGCCATCCTTTTTGAAACAAGCAGTAGAAGATAGTTTGAAACGTATGCAAACCGACTATATCGACTTATTCTATATTCACTATCCAGATGGTGTTACACCGGGATATGAAGCTGTTGGAGCATTAAAAGAATTAAAAGATCAAGGGAAAATTAGAGCAATCGGCCTATCGAATTTTTCGTTGGATCAGTTAAAAGAAGCAAACAGAGACGGTTATGTTGATGTTTATCAAGGAGAATATAATTTAATCCAGCGTTCAGCTGAAAAAGAATTACTTCCCTATACTGCCGAGCAAAATATTTCCTTTATTCCATTTTTCCCGCTTGCTTCAGGATTGTTAGCAGGAAAATACAATAAGGACATGAAATTTAATGATTTACGTGCCAACATGCCGCATCTACAGGGCGAAGAATTTGAAAAGAACCTAGGGAAAGTGGAACAACTTCGTGAGATTGCGAATGCAAAACAGGCTGAAGTGGCACATATTGTTCTAGCTTGGTATTTAACACGCGATTCGATGGATGCTGTCATTCCTGGCGCTAAACGGGCAGATCAAGTGCTTAACAATTTAAAAACGCTAGATGTTCAATTAACAGAGAACGAGATTGCAAAGATTGACAGTATTTTTAGGTAAACATTAATTATGCATTTTTTATGAAACATCAAAGGAGAGAGTCAACAATGAAAGAGAAATACCAACCATTATTAGAACCTTTTACACTAAATAATGGAGTTCAGTTAAAAAACCGAATTGTCATGCCGCCTATGACCACTTTTTCGGCAAATCCGGATGATACTGCTTCAGACGCGGAGCTAGCCTACTATGCGGCTCGTTCGGGTGGACCAGGTATGGTGATTACGGCGTGTACATATGTGCAAGCAAGCGGAAAAGGTTTTGAGGGACAATTTGCAGCGGATCGGGATACGATGATTCCTAGTTTGAGAAGTGTTGCTTCTTCGATAAAAGATAAAGGGGCGAAGGCTGTATTGCAGCTTTATCATGGCGGGAGATTGGCCGTGCCACATCTGATTCCAGAAGGGGAAACTGTAAGTGCAAGCAGTGTTGCTCCCCTTCTTGATCGTGGTTTCTACAGTATCGAGAAAACACCTCGAAGCTTGACGGATGAGGAAGTCCTTCAATTAGTTATAGCATTTGGCGAGGCAACGAGGCGGGCTATAGAAGCTGGTTTTGATGGAGTGGAATTGCATGGTGCGAGTGGGTACATTATTCAACAATTCTTCTCCCCTCATTCGAATACACGAACAGACCGCTGGGGCGGATCCATTGAGAACCGATTGGCCTTTCCACTTGCCGTCATTGAGGAAGTGAAACGCGTAATTGCTGAGTATGCCAGAGAACCGTTTATTATTGGCTATCGTCTGTCTCCAGAGGAACCGGAAACGCCAGGAATTACGATGGCTGAGACGTTCGTGCTTCTCGACTCACTAATGGATGAGGAAATAGACTATATTCATTTGGCGTTAAACGACTTATGGTCGAAACCTCGACGCGGTGTGGAAAGTGATCGTTCACGGGTCGAACTCATCCAGGAATATGTCGGAAACCGTGTTCCTATTATAGGAGTAGGCTCCATCCACACACCAGATCAAGCAGTACAAGCACTCGAGCAAACGGGTATTCCACTTATTGCTTTAGGAAGAGAACTTATTATGGAGCCAGAATGGGTAGAAAAAGTGCAACATGGAAAAGAAAACGAAATCAATACGACGATCACTCAAAATGATCAGGTCCGTCTCCAAGTACCAGATCCACTTTGGGAACTCATGATGTCCGTAGAGGGTTGGTTCCCTGTTAAAAGTTTGTGAAAGCTAAAAAATTGTCCTCAGACATTTAAACTGGGGACAATTTTTTCTTGATGTAAAATGAGAATAATCTCATCTAACAACCTCGTTTTCCAAATCCTTTATCCTCTCTAATAGGACTCTGCTACTCACACCGATTCAAGAATGCAAAAGGTCTGTGGACCAGGTATTAACTTTAAATCATTAACCCCATCCACCTATAACCTTACAAACCTAGGGCAAGTCGACTTCTTCCATCAAATCAACTGTTGCAAATTAGTTACTTGACTACTTCTTATTTTAATTATATACTTACTTACATAAAGTAAGTAACTAACTAGTATCTTGTGTTTAAAAATGAGGAGGTAACAGCAATGAATTTTCATCATGAACCTATAACATTCGTAGGTCAAGTTAACTTAAAGGTACAAAATTTAGAACAGTCGTTAGCATTTTATCAAGAAGTAATCGGATTTAAGGTAGTAGAGCAAACTGAAAAAACTGCAAACCTGACAGCGGATGGAAAGACAGTATTATTAACAATTCAACAGTCGGATCATATAGTTCCTAAACAAGGGAAAACTACGGGATTATATCACTATGCACTTCTTCTACCTAAACGTTCTGATTTAGCTGCAATCGTGCAACATTTTAGAGGAATTGGTTTACGGTTTGGTTCTTCTGACCATCTTGTGAGTGAAGCCCTTTACTTATCTGACCCGGATGGAAATGGGATTGAAATCTATATAGATCGTGACCCTTCCGTATGGGATTGGGATAACGGTGAAGTGGCTATGACAGTTGATCCATTGAATTTTACAGATCTCTTAGCTGGAGATGAACAGCAATCATGGGGAGGTTTACCTGCCGGCACTGTTATGGGACATATCCATTTGCATGTATCCGAGTTAGAAAAGACTGAAGAATTTTATATCGAAGGACTCGGATTTGAAGTAGTAAATCGATTTGGAGCTCAGGCACTATTCATTTCGGATGGTCACTACCATCACCATATTGGTTTAAATACTTGGAATGGATTAGGAGCTCCTGCGCCATCACCTAATAGCGTCGGGCTTGAATCTTTTACGTTAATGCTTCCAAATGAGGAAAAGAAAAATAAAATGATTGCTCAATTAAAGAATATTGGTGCATCCGTCACTGAAGACAATGGTTCTACCGTTGCTACAGATCCTTCTGGAAATCGTATTCATATAAGAGTCTGAGGATTAAATGGAGGATTAATACAACTATGCGTGAAAGTGAAGGAATTAAAAATTCGGGAATTGAAATTGGTCTATACACACTTGGAGATATAGTGGCTGACCCGTTAACTGGAAAAACGATCAGTGCAGGGCAAAGGATTAAGGAAATAATGGAAGCGGCAAAACTTGCAGATGAGGCTGGACTTGATATTTTTGGTGTAGGTGAACATCATCGATTAGACTATGCCATATCTTCACCTTCAGTCGTCTTAGCTGCCATAGCCCAACGAACGAAACGAATCAAATTGACAAGTGCGACTACAGTGTTAAGTACGATTGATCCAGTTCGTTTGTTTGAGGACTTCGCTACATTGGATTTGCTATCAGATGGACGGGCAGAAATAATCGCAGGTCGTGGAGCGTTCTTGGAATCATTCCCCCTTTTCGGTTATGACCAAAATGACTATGATGCCTTGTTCGAGGAAAATATCGACTTGTTTTTAAAGCTAAACGAAAATGAGAGAATTACATGGGATGGTCACTTCCGCCCGTCATTAAGGAATGCTGAAATTGCACCCCGCCCCTTGCAGAAAGAATTGCCAATGTGGGTTGGTGTTGGAGGAACTCCAAGTAGTGCTGCCCGTGCTGGCAGGTTGGGAGTAGGGATGGCTTTAGCTATCCTAGGTGGTGATCCTGTGCGGTTTAAACCGTTGGTGGATTTATACCGTAAAGCTGGAATTGAGGCTGGGCATGACCTAGATAACCTCAAAATCGGTGTAACTGGCCATGGATATTTGTCAAAGACAACTCAACAAGCCAAAGATGAATTCTATCCTTATTATTCAAACTATAGGTCATACGTAGACCGTCAGCTAGGGATGGGCGAAGGGAAGATGTCACGGACGGAGTTTGAACAAATCACGGCTCCTGACTCCGCTTTGTTCGTAGGTAGCCCACAAGAAATAGTCGAGAAAATCCTTCGACAACACGAACTCTTTGGACACCAACGTTTCATGGCACAGTTGGACATAGGCGGTTTACCGTTTAAAAAAGTAGCCGAGAGTATTGAGCTATTAGCTACAGAGGTGGCTCCAATCGTCAGGAGAGCCACAAGTAAGTAAAGATGGAATATTCTTTCCGAAATTAAAAAAGCCGAATTCCTCGCTTATAGCAGCGAGAAATTCGGCTTTTTTTCTTGGCGTGAATAAGCTTCCGTACTTAGTATTGGATTATTATATAGAGTAAGGAAGTTTTCGAATTCGTAGGCATGGTGGTAATGGTGCTGTAGTTGTTCAGTCCAAGGCAATCCGAAAGCGCCCGTACAAAAATTAGTGGGAAAGGCGCTTGATAAGTTATTGTCAATTACTCTTTTTGGTCGGTTCATCCATTTCTCTTGGCTCAGCACGATAAACAGTAAACGCCAAGATTACTGCTACGATAGACATGGCAAAAGCGATGAAATAGACAAGCTCGACACCGGCTACCATTGCTTCACTTATTGTAGCCGGATTATTAGGTGTATCTGTTTGTTGTAAAAATTTAAGCTGCCTAGCGTTCATGATACTAATAAACACGGATACACCGATTGCACCGGCCACAGGTTGTAATGTTGACATAACTGCGGTTCCGTGTGGGTATAGTCGTTTTGGCAACTGGTTTAAGCCGTTTGTCTCTGCAGGCATCATGATGGCTGAAACAGCTAACATTAATAAAGTATAACCGACGATTACAACCCATAAAGAAGTTTCAGTCGTCAATCTGCTCATCATAAACATCGTTCCGCTTAAAACAAGTGTTGCAGGAATCATTAATACTCTAGGACCGAACTTGTCAAAAAGATGCCCCATAAATGGTGACATAATTCCATTCAAAAGACTCCCTGGTAAGAGCACGAGACCTGCTGTAGCCGCACTCAAAGCTAAAGGGCCTTGCATATAAATTGGTAAAATAATCTCTGAAGCGAACATGGCCATGATAATGATTAAAAACATCAAAACTGCATGTGTAAACATTGGGTATTTAAAAACCCTTAAATCCATGATGGGTTCTTCAAGTTTTAATTGCCTAATTACAAATAATACAATTCCAGCGACTCCAGCAATGATTGCGATTAAAACATTTGTACTCAAAAATCCATCCGCGCTTTCTCCCAATGAACTAAAACCGTAAACAATTGATCCGAAACCGATTGTAGAAAAAATGATTGATATGACATCTATCTTCGGCTTGGTTATTTCTGAAACATTAATTAAATACTTGTAAGCAAATAAAATAGAAAACAAAGAAAATGGAATGACAATAATAAACAAATAACGCCATCCTAAATATTCAACAATAACTCCAGAAAGCGTAGGTCCAATTGCGGGTGCAAACATAATGACAAGGCCGACTAAGCCCATTATCTTTCCACGCTTATGAGGGGGATAAATGAGTAAAAACACATTAAAGATGATAGGCATTAATAATCCCGTTCCAATTGCCTGGATTAATCGACCGACTAACAATATTGAAAACGTTGGTGCACTCGCACATATAATTGACCCAATGGTGAAAACAACCATTGTACTTAAAAATAGTTGTCGGGTTGTATACCATTGGAGTAACAATGCAGATACAGGGATAACAACTGCCATGACGAGCATGAAACCTGTCGCCATCCACTGTACAGTCGTTAATGAGATTGAAAACTCTTCCATTAATGTGACGAGCGCAATATTCAAAAGTGTTTCGTTTAATATCGCGAAAAAAGCTCCAATAATTAAGGAAAGCATAATAGGGATAACCTTAGCATTCGGATTATCCGCCAAATACTCGTACTTTTTTGGTTCTTGATTATCTTCCATATACAAAAATCTCCTTCCGTCTATATAATTTTTTAATCACAACTCCTAGCTTGAGTAAAAAGTAGACGAAAAGGAGCAAACTTGCATAATTAATTTTAGACATAAACACTTTCCATCACACAATAAAAATGTAGGGATGGATATGTTTAGAAACAAAAAAAGAGAGAGTAGTCCCTCTCCCTGTTTAATCTAGTTGAATTTACTTAAAAGGCAGACCTATTCGAATGCTCTACCCAAGTAGAGCCTTCATAGCTATTCAATTAGCCAAGCAAAGTGAATCGAAACCTCCCAGCTGCCGTTTTACTCCAATATTGCGTTCGGAAAATGTAAGATAATCCTAACGTATCTCAATTATGAATAGCCGTCACTAAACGATTTATCTTGATTGGTTTTCCCTCAGCATTTTTTGCAGGTATTCTTCCGATTTTCCTGTGGGAATACTAAGGCTTTCCCAATTCTCGGCTTTTAATTGTTTCCCAATAAAAACAAGTTGCCCTATATGATAAGCGTAATGGGCTAGTTGTCTTTCAATAGCATCAAGTACCGTATGACTTTCACCACGAATATATACTTTTTTCAACAAGTCTTGTTCATCTAAACCACTTAGCGTTTCAAACAGAATAGTCCAACCTTTCTCCCAAGTTATCGTCAAATCTTGCTTAGATGAAAGCGTATCTTCAAATTCTTGTTCACGATTTCTAGAAGGTTTTTCCCCATCCGAAGTTAAAAAATCAGACCACCTAGATGTCATATTGCCACTTAAATGCTTCACGATAACTACAACGCTATTTGAACCAGCATTTAAAACCCAGTGAATATTCTCTTCGGATAATTGGCTTATCGTTTTATCTCCAAGGTCTTTAACGCTTTTAAATCGTTCTTGGACAATCTTCAAATACTCATTTCCTAAATTCATCAAGTCATCCTCCTCACGCGTTCGTTCAAATTAAATTTCCGCTTGCTTAACAATGAACACTCTCTAATTCACTTTCGATTTAGAAATGAAGAATTCCTTCTTTTGGCCGATAAGTTCGTGGTGACTGTTATGATTACTTGCACAGCTAAGAATTCGACATGCATCAATTGCGGACAAGTTGCAAAACATGCCGTTTGGTTCGCTCGAGCTTATTAACTAAATAACTATTATGAAAAATGCTCTCCGAATAAATCGGCAGGAGTATTTTTTATATAATTAACTTTAAGGCCGCTCATTCAGTTTACGAATGGACTTTCATTCATACAATTGAATTTACTTATGAGTGGAAGGGGAATATGCTATTCATATAGTGGTTTTTTGGAAAGAAGGATTTAGGATGGAATACATTATGCTTTACTTCATCGGCTTTGTCGCAACAACGCTTGGTACTTTGGCAGGGGGCGGGGGACTCATCAGTTTGCCGGCCATGCTATTGATGGGATTGCCGGTACATTCTGCAATCGGTGCGAATAAAGTATCAAACACAGTAAGCTCATTTTCGAGTTTTCTAGTGATTTATAAAAATAAAGAAGTAACGATAAAAGAAGCACTTAGGGTTGTTCCAATCAGTCTAGCCGGCGGAATTACCGGTGGACTTATCGCGTCCTTCCTAAAAGAAGAATGGATGATTGTTATCGCGATTGTACTATTAACATTCGCGTTCATTACTTCGTTTCTTGGGAAATCGGACTTTAGAGGCAGTGAATCATTTCGTGTAACTAAAAAAAGTGCTTCGTCATTATACGGGATTGGTATTTACGATGGGGTGTTTGGTCCAGGCAGCGGAACATTAGCGCTGTATTTATATGCACGATTAAAGGTTTCTTACTTAAAAGCAGTCGGTCTTTCTCGGATTATGATTTTTTCAAGCTGTTTTGGAGCATCGATCAGTTATATCTCAACAGGGAAAATAATATGGCCGCTTACGATTGCATTAATGCTTGGTTCGATAAGTGGTGCGCAACTCGGCGTACGTCTAGCGCGTAAATTGAAAACTGAGCATGTTAAACCAATACTTCGCGTTGTCACCGTGCTCTTAATTATGCAAATTGCAGTGAATTATTTTGGATAAGTATAATGAAATACAAGCTCATAAAGGGTTTATAGTGGAATACAGAATTTGTCGACGGACTCTATGGGATTCCAATCGGAACATTTTTCATAATTAATGCATTTGATAAGTATCATGGAAGAATAGTTAGTTAGCGCTACACACTCTAAAGAAGGAGGATTACATATTAAAATACTCGTTGTGGGTGCAAGTGGAACGATTGGGAAAGCGGTTACTGAAGAATTGGAGAAAAACCATGAGGTGATCCGCGCGGGACGAAACGGTGCTGATGTGTCTGTTGATATTACGTCAGTGGAGAGTATTAAGAAGATGTACGAACAAATTGGTAAAGTGGACGCTGTTATTAATGCAGCAGGTCGTGCCCATTTTGACGCAGTAACGGATATGACACCCGAGTTGAATGACGTAGGGATTAATAGCAAATTGAAAGGGCAAGTCAATCTGGTTTTATTGGGATTTGATAATTTGAATGATGGTGGAAGTTTCACGTTAACGACGGGAGTTATGATGGATGATCCGATTGCATTGGGGGCTTCAGCTGCACTGGCAAACGGCGGTGTCAGAGCATTCGTTAAAGCTGCGGCAATTGAAATGCCAAGAGGAATTCGCATTAATAGCGTAAGTCCAAATGTGTTAAAAGAGTCGATGCATAGGCTTAGTGGTCTTTTCCAGGGGTTCGAAGCGGTTCCTGTAAAGCGTGTGGTTCTTGCTTTTGAAAAAAGCGTCTTTGGCCTACAAAATGGCCAGAATTACGAAGTGTACTGACATTTGGAATACAAGAAGCCTTCCAGGTAGATTTCTTGGAAGGCTTCTTGTATTTAGTGTGCATCAAACATTGGCTGGAGCTTTTGAGGTTTTACTTAGTCTCTGTGAAAGCAAAAAGGCAATTGTCGATGAAAGGAAAATGATGAATAGAGAATTGGTGGAAGCACTTTCTACTATAACTTCTTGTCCAGATGTGGATGATACGCCTGATATATTAGGTGTATATAAAAGCGTTAGAATCGCTCCCGATGAAATTTGGAACAAAAGATACAGTACTGCAAAACTACTGATAAAGATTAAATATTTTTTCATTGTTTTCACCTCTACATCTCTTTACGAACGATATTAACTAAAGTTTCAATTATTTCAGTTAGCAACTGTTCTGCTGATACCAACCGTTCGCCGCCACCTTGGACAAAAGCATCATTTCCGCCGCCTTTGCCATTGATAAGGGGAAGTATAATAGATGGAATTGGCTTCAAACTCGTCTTTACAGAAGCTCCACGGGCTGTGACGAATTGTAGTTTATTATCATTTTCGGCAACAAGAAGTACAATTATTTCATCTGATTCAGCCACAAGGAGCCGGGCAAGTTTCTGTAATTGCTGAACAGTTCTACCTGTAAAGAGTGCTTTCACAACGCCGTGTTCCTGTTGACTTAATAAAGTTTTCGCTTCAAATGCCAACAGTGCTTCTTGTGCATCCGCCAACGATTTCTCAAGCGAATGATTCGCTTCCAATAACTTCCGCACCGCCTTTGCAACGCCGTTATCGGGTGTACTTAACAATCTTGAAGCTTCCGTCAACTCATTATTTTTACGCTTCAATTGCTGTAAAACACGTCCACCGCAAACAAAATGGACGCGCACTTTGCCACGATGCTTTTCGGTCGATAAAATTTTCAGCATACTTACTTGTCCAGTTGAATGTGGATGCGTGCCACCACAGCCGTTGTAGTCATAATCGGGGATGATGACGAGCCGGATTTCATCTGTCATCGCCAATTGCTTGCGAAGGGGATATCGATGAAGTTCAGTTTCTGTCACCCATTTTATTTCAATTTGTAAGTTTTTTAAAATGATGTCATTCGCTAATTCTTCCACTGCATGTAATTGATCCAAAGATACTTCTTCAATATCTAAATCAATCGATACGATCTCTCTACCTAAATGGAAACTCACTGTCGGAAATCCGAACAGTTCATCAAAAGCAGCTGACAGAATATGCTGTCCTGCATGCTGTTGCATATGGTCAAATCGTCTTTCCCAGTCAATGACGCCCTCCACTTCGGTCATAGAACTGAGACTTTCAGCTACCGTATGGCGGATTTCATCGCTCACTTCCTCGACGTTGAGTACGGCGATGCCATTCAATGTACCTATATCATGCGGTTGACCGCCACCTGTCGGATAAAATGCTGTATTGTCTAAAACGACATAGTGATGCCCATCTGAATCTTGTGCTGCCTTCTTTATCTGAGTCGTAAATGATTTACAAAATGGATCTGTATTATACAAACGATCTTTTAGCATGCAATCGACTCCAATAGTTTTTTTCTATTTTATCACGAATAAAGAAAAAGAGTGGCAATCCAATGGGGATTGCCGCTCTTTTTTCTGATTAGTCTTATAGCTTGCCAGCAGGAGATAAAACCTTATCCCGCGGCTCGTCAGTTTCATCATTCTCATCAACAATCGGTTTTTTCGACCAGATTGTGGCGAAAATTGGACCTGTAATATTATGCCAGATGGCGCCCCAGACGCTCGGTAGTGCAGCGAGCGGACTGAAATGCGCAGTCGCCAGTGCCACGCCTAATCCAGAGTTTTGCATGCCAACTTCAATAGAGATGGCTCTCCGATCATTTTCGTTCAGGCCGAGCATTACCGCCGTCAAGTAACCAAGTAGCAGACCGAATCCGTTATGAAGGAAAACGGCAATAAAAACAAGAAGTCCCGAACTTGCGACATTATCTGCATTGGCAGCAGTTACTGCGGAAACGATGATTAAGATTGCCAGTACTGAAATGAGGGGGACGACCGAAACGCTTTTCTCGCTGTTTTCGGGAAAAACTTCTGGACGGCAAATCCTAGAATAATAGGGATAATAATCACTTGTACAATCGATAGAAACATCGAAACCGGATCAACCGGCAGCCATTGCCCTGCAAGTAAAAGTAGCAAGAGTGGCGTAACGACTGGAGCCAATAAAGTGGATAGGGAAGTCATTGCAACTGATAACGCAAGATTTCCTTTTGCTAGATAGACCATTACGTTGGAAGCTGTACCACCTGGAACACAACCCAGAAGCACTAAGCCCGCCGCCAATTCAGGAGGCAACTTGAGTAAGTGTGCTAATGCGAAAGCGACAAGGGGCATGATGATGAACTGAGCTGCAACGCCGCCAATCACAGGTAACGGCTTTGTCAGGACAATTTTGAAATCAACGGGCTTTAACGTCAATCCCATTCCGAACATAACGATTCCTAGTAAAATTGTAATATAGCCGCCTAATCCTAAAAACGGCGTGGGCGCGATGAATGCAATAACAGCAATAATAATAACCCAAAAGGCGAAGTATTTTCCTGCAATTGTACTGAGTGCTTCGAGTGTTTTCATAATAGGTATCCTCTCTAGTCCATCTTCACGATTTTATTTGGATTCAATAAATTATTCGGGTCAAGTGCTTTTTTGATTTTTTCCATGACAAGGAGTGCTGCACCGTGCTCTTGCTCCTGGTATTTCTGTTTGCCACTACCAACGCCGTGCTCTCCAGTACATGTGCCTCCGCGCTCAAGCGCATACATGACGATGCGTTCATTCAATTCTTCAGCTTTCGCAAGTTCTTTAGCGTCGTTCATGTCCATCATCAGTAGTACATGGAAGTTACCATCGCCTACATGACCGACAATTCCGCCAGTCAAACCTAGTGATTCAACCGTTTCACGCGCGTGTTCAACTGCACTTGCCAACTCTGAAATAGGAAGACAGACATCCGTAACCATCATCTTTTTCCCTGGGTAGCCGTGGATGAAAGCATAGGCTAAATTGTGACGTGCTTCCCACAGCCTGTTACGTCCAGCGTTGTCCGTTTCAAATTCAATGTCTTCACAATGATGGTCTTTAACAATTTCTTTTGTAAAATCGACATCTTGTTTCAATCCCGCTTCATTCCCATGAAACTCCAAGAATAATGTCGGTTTTTCTTTATAGTTGGTTTCACTGTAAAGATTCGTCTGTTTTATAGATGGTTCATCTACTAATTCCACCCGTGCAATCGGAATCCCAGCTTGTAAAATAGAAACGACAGCTTCCACTGCGTCATTGACGGTAGGGAAGGATGCACGCGCGGCCGTAACATGCTCCGGAATTCCGTACACACGAAGTGTCAGTTCTGTAAAGCAACCAAGCGTACCTTCAGACCCTACGAAAAGGCCATTTAGATGAAGGCCCGAAGCAGATTTTGCAGCCATGTTTCCAGTGTGGATGACCGTACCATCCGCCATTACAACCTCTAAATCACGGACTTGATCACGCATGACACCGTATTTTACGGTCGTTGTACCGCTAGCGTTTGTTGCCGCCATGCCGCCGAGTGTTGCGTCTGCTCCTGGGTCGACCGAGAAGAACAATCCATTTTCAGTTCTATATTTAACTGTGTACGTGTCACGCCGGGTTGTACTTTTACCAGAAAATCATTTTCTCGAACTTCCAATACTTTATTCATCAATGAAAAGTCAATCGTGATTCCACCTTTGGATGGGATTATATGTCCTTCTAGGCTAGAACCAAGACCGAACGGCACGATAGGAATTTGGTATTCATTCGAAATTTTCATCACGCTGCTAACGTCTTTGGTGGATTCTGGGAAAACAACAATGTCTGGAAGGCTTGGGGCGTGATAGGATTCATCCTTTCCGTGCAGTTCTCTCACGGTTTCATTGATGGTCACCTGATCGTCTTTAAGTACATTTTTTAGTATGTGGACTATATCGTCTATAGCTGTTGTCATTTCGATTTCTCTCCTTCATTTAAAAAGTGGTCATACCGGGAATTTTGGTGATTTAGAATTATTAGATTTTGGTCCAACCAATGTTTATCGTTATAACCAATAATCTGAACAATACAATACTTATTTTTAAGTCATTGATTAATCTAATAATGGTTGGTATCGTTAATAGTACGAATCGGGGTGAAGCGATTGATTACACAGAGAAAAAAGACCTATGAATTAATTGTTGAAAAAATAGAAGAACTCATTTTAAATGGAGGACTGAAATCGGGAGATAAGCTGCCGCCCGAAAGAAAACTGGCGAGTCAGTTTAACTTCAGCAGAACGTCTGTGAGAGAGGCACTACAAGCATTGGAGACTAACGGTACGATTGAGATTAGACAAGGCGGGGGGAGTTTCATCAAAACGTCTGAAGTTCAAATGATAAGTGATGCACTCTCCTCTACGTTTATTCAAGCCGAAAACAACTTGGTCTATGAAATGCTTGAATTGCGTCGTGCTTTGGAAGTCGAATCGGCATCACTTGCCGCACAACGCGCAACTTCCGCAGATTTGGAAAAGATTCGCCAATCACTGGAACTGATGGCCGCATCCCAGGAAGATGCAGAAGCGGGAGTACAGGCAGATTTGCATTTTCATCTGCAAATCGTCCAAGCTTCTCAAAATAAATTACTGATTAATCTGATTCAAACGCTTACAGAACGAATGGAAGACACAATACGAGCGACACGCAAACATCGTTTTTTAAATGACAATCGCTTTGAGGATACATTTGAGGAGCATAAGGAGATTTACGTGGCAATCGCATCGGGCAATCCCCAGGAGGCAAAGAAACTGATGGAAGAACATATTACGCGTATTCGTAGAGAGCTGAGCATGAATTTTTTGCCGGAGTTAGGATAAACAATATGTTAGATCCAACTATAGTAAACGATATATTTAAAAATGGTTGCATTAAGGGGTAAAATTATGCAAAAAAAGATACGGCTAATGAATAGCCGTATCTAAACAAGTAGATCATTTTAGTTTCGCTGCCTGGCTTTCAGAAAGCGTATTTCCTTTAGACGAAAGGAAAGTAACCAGTTTATTAGTTTTTCGTAGTTCTCTTTCCATAATTTTTTCATTAACAATGTCAAGAATAGCAAGGCTAGAAATAGTGAAAAAGAGATTATAGTTGTTAACCGGAAAAATAGTGTTTCTTGAAACCCGCCATAACCGACGCAAACAGCAATACTACTTACAAAAATGATAGCCAGCACAGGTAACAATTGAAAAAATATATCGTATTTTCTATTCTTGATAAACCGCATTATATGTGGGGAAATCATAGCAATAAGTAAGATATACGATATGATGACGAGCGTATCTACTACAACTATGAATATATCCATCTTGCTCATAACCTCCCTTTTAAAATCAACTAAAAGAATGACTCTTTCGGAAGATGCTATATACATAATATATACCCTTCCAATCCTGCATTTATGCCTAGAAAGGCACACATTTTTTACAATAAAAATAAAGAAAGAGGATGGTTTTATCACCCATCCTCTTCCCCGTGGTGTTAATCTATTATTTCGAAACTCTCCAACATATGGTGGAACCTAGCGCCGTGACCCTCCGCCGCTTCAAGGAAATAGTTTTCTGTAATGACGAAGCTTCCTTCTTTTCCGTTGCTTAAGACGTAAGCAGTGACGACTTTACTATCCCACTCACTGCCTGTAATACCATGCAACCAGTATCCTTCGAGCGGTTCTGTTACTGTTTCCACCGCGCGCAATTCAGGGAAATCCTTCTTCAATTCTGCTTCGATTTTGCCAACAAGGTCTTCCGGTTTTTCATTGGCGACTTGTTTAATTTCCATCGTTACTTCAGGGTATTTTTCAGGTAATGGATCAATTGTGGTAATGATATCTACCTCTTTTCCGTTGATCATTTTGTAGCGTGTTTCATCTACATAAATGATGTACTCGGAGTTGGTACCTTCATTCAAGTTAACGTTCGCTGCCTCGTCCTGACCTTCGATACTTTGAATGATTTCTTTTTCAGGGACGAACATATCTTTAATGCCTTTAATGAATGCCAGTCCTGTATCCGTTTGTAAACTGAATGCAATGACAAGGGCGGCGGCAGCTGTAATAATGATGGGAATTACTCGGCTTTTCTTTTTCATTTTTTTTACCTCCCCTTTGTTATCTTGCTCTTCGCTGAACAATTCTTTTTCCAAACTACCCCATATTTCATCTTTGAGCCCATTCGTTTCCTGTTTGGTCCGTGTATGAAGTTCTTCATTTACTCGTTTGTCGAAATTACTCATCGTAACCCATCCTCCTTATCTAACGTATCCAGCTGTTCTTTCAGCTTCTTCCTGCCTTTAAACAACCGTGATTTTACAGTATTCAGATTCAAACCTAGAATGTCTGCAATCTCTTTTTCGGTGAAGCCTTTCACATATTTTAAAATGAGCGGAATCCGGTGCATGTCTTCTAGTGATTGAATCGTATCGTATAAATCAGATAGATGATTGAAAGATTCTTCAGCAAGGGAAGGATCATTTTCTAAATCGGGATGTTCGAACTTTGATAGTGGTGATTCTTTCTTTAGGTAACGAAGGCATTCATTCGTCAAGATTCGATAAAACCATGGATCGAAAGGCAATTCGGGATTGTAGCTGCCGATTTGTCGATACACGCGGATGAACGTCTCTTGGACGGCATCTTTCGCCATTTCACGGTTTCGCGTAATTGCAGAGGCCGTTCGGATTGCATAATCAGCATATGCTTCGTAAAAGATACGGAATGACTCTTTATCTCCAGCCAGTATATTTCGTATTATTTCTTCTTTTTCCATTTAGGTTCAACTCCTTCGGAACAACGGTATTTTGTTGTTCATACTATACTTACCCTCAGAACTATGAAAAAGTTTTCGTGTCTACAATCTTATTTTTGTAATGCCGAGTCGAATGACATATGCGGATGAAAGCTATCGTGTAAACTAAAAGGTGAAGTATGAAAAGTGTGAAAACAGAGGAGAGAGATTGATGAAAGTCGTTGCGATTGTCGGGAGTTTGAGGAAAGAGTCATTTAACATGCAGTTAGTGAAAACGATTGAAAAGAGGTACAGTCACCTTTTTGAAATAGAAATTGCAGAAATCGGTAATCTTCCGTACTTTAATGAAGATAATGAAAAGACACCTCCGGAAGTGGTACAGAAATTTAAGAAAATGATTATTGAAGCAGATGCTATACTTATTAGTACACCGGAATTCAACTGGTCCATCTCCGGTGTTTTAAAAAATGCGTTGGAATGGCTGTCCAGGGTCGATAAGGTGATAGCGGGGAAGCTAGTCTTACCGATGGGCGTTTCACAGGGAGCACTCGGGACAGTAAGGGCTCAGTTGCACTTACGACAAGTATTAGGGAGTATCCAAGCGAATACGATGCCTCCTGCAGGAAATGAAATCTTCATCGGCTCTGCCGGACAAAAGTTCTTAGATGGCGAGCTGATAGATGAAATGACACTTAAGTTTTTAGATCAAGTCGTCGAAAAGTTTGTTACTTTTGTTAAAGAACAAGAAGTTAAATAATAAAAGAAACCGCCTTTTTGATTTCCATTGGAGAAATCTTAAGGGCGGTTTGTATATTATATAAATTAAAATAAAGAAATCCTTCAAATTTGCTTCAGCTACCCTTTGTAAGACGCCTAAGCTGTATTCAATTGTACAGCCGATCCAGTTAAATAACTTTCACCATATGATGAAACGGTTCACCAATAATTGTCCATGGGGAGACAATGTCATAACCAAGCCGTTTGTATAGACGAATAGCTGGTTCTTTTTGTGTTTCTACGTTTAAAGAGAGCTTTGCGATGTTTTTTTGCTTCGCAATTTCTTCCGCATACTGAAACAGTTTCGTCCCGATTCCTTTACCGCGAAACAAAGGATCAATACAAACAGTATCGATATAAAGTTCGTCAGGTAACGATTCCGCATCCACTTCAGAATTGTCGGCACCTTTTTTTGCGAGCCATTCACTTAAATTTCGATCGAGATCAGGGGCATCTGTACCTGCGTATAACACCATAATACCGGCCACTTTATCATCTAGTTCTGCAACATATGTATAGAAATAGGAGTGTCGGTTATCTTCACGCTTGAACAGTATACAGAGTTCCTTTTCCACCTTGTCCCAGTCTGTTTCGCCTGTCATTCTTTTGGCAATATCACCGATTGCGTCAATTATAAGTGGTGCTGCCTGAGTTGCATCAATCGGTTGTGCCTGCCGAATCGTTATGTCCATTTGAAAATCCTCCTTATTTATCCTCTGATTATAGCAAACGTTCTTACCTATTTAAAAAGAACCACCCACTGCAAATGCAGTAGGTGGTTCAACTTATCTACTATATTTCAATCTTCGTTGGGAAATAGTCGGTAAGGTCATACCGATAACGATGATAATAATCCCGATTATTTGGAAAATAGTCAGCGATTCTTTCAATAAAATAACGGAGGCGGTAACGGCAACCGGCAGTTCCGCGGCACTTAATATAGAGGTCATTGCAGTACCGACTTTTGGCACGGCAATCGAAAAGAGATAAATTGGAATGACAATCCCAAATAATCCGAGAATGATGCCATATATCCATAAACCGCCGCTAAACAACGTACCATTCCAGACGATTTCCGGCGTTTGGAAAAAGAAGATGGCAATTGCTGCAAAAAACGATGTGAATAGCAGACGCGTTTCCGTATCCATACCTTCGACTTGTCTCGAGTTAATCATAACGAAAGATGCAAAGCTGACAGCTGAAGCCATTCCCCATGCCCATCCTTGCCATGGAATTCCGCTAAGGTCTGCATCGATAATTCCAGCTGCAAGTATGGTTCCTCCAAAAAGGAAGAGTAGTGAAATAACTTCAATTTGTTTCGGCAGACGTCTCTTCGCAATGCAGTCGAACAGCATACCGACCCAAGTGAATTGGAATAACATGACCACCGCAAGTGAAGCGGGCATATATTCAATAGCTTGTCCATATACTGTGCCTGTTGTAGCGGTAAATAGACCCGCTAACAGTAGCGTAGAACCACCACCAAATTTAGGGATTCTATGTCGTACAATAACGAAAATGAGTAGTGCTATAAAAAATCCAACGAAATATTGGCTCGTCACTGCTTCAGCAGCTGTGAAACCATCTAGGATCGCCAGTTTAATAATCGTCGAAAGAATTCCGTAACAACTTGCTGCAAAGATAATAAGTAACGGATAAATCCAATGTTTCATAAAATAACCCCCTTTTCCATTCCATCAGTATATCACTATTTGGGAAAGGCTTACAGGTCTGAGGTCGGAGGACTACAACAAGTTATGCTGAGAAATTTCAAAGACCCGTCCATAAATTGAAATGAGTTCACCAAGTTCTGAATATAACTATATTTATTTGTATTCTATCTGTAGTTCGCGTTCCATGATACGATTAGAAAAATAGAGTGACAGGGAGAGTTTCGATGGTTAACACTAAGAAAAAGCATGTTCTTATTTACGGTGATGCATTTGTCGATTATATAGCGAAAGACCAGTCCAATTCGACATTTGCAATGTTCCTTGGCGGTGCTACGGTCAATGTGGCCGCGGGTATTTCCAGACTAGGTGCCTCAGTTGCATTCATTACAGTGACAGGTGATGATCCGACTTCTGAATTTGTCCGAGATGAATTGCAAAAAGAGGGCGTCGATTTGGCATTCGCAAAACTTGAGAATGATAAACGGGTTAGCGGTGTTTATATTCATTTGACGAAAGATAACGACCGTATTTTCCAGACTTATATCGATGAGACACCTGATATCCAGGTGGAAGCCTCCGATTTGACTGTGAAGGCGTTCCAGGATGCATCTGTGTTGCATATTTGTTCAGGCACGATGTTTCATCCGACTGCTTTGGAGACTACACGGGAAGCGGTGCATCTTGCTAAAAAACATGGTGTACTTTTGTCGATTGACGCAAACATCCGACCGCTCAGGTGGGAAAGTGAAAATCTTTGCCGCGAGACGATTTTGTCTTTCGTTGAGAGATCGGATCTGTTGAAGTTGACGGAAGAGGAACTTTTTTTTCTGACGGAGACAGAGACAATTATTGACGGTATCGGCAAGCTGGAGTCCTATCAAATTCCTGTCATACTTATTACTGCCGGAGAGCTTGGAACGTACGCTATTATCGATGGTGCAGTGACTCATGTGGGGATCACATCAGTCGTTCCTGTCGATACAACGGGAGCAGGCGATGCATTCATGGCAGGAATTCTTCGCCAAATCCATTTGAAAGGACAACCTAAAACGACTGATGAATGGATTGATTTTATTTCCTTTGGTAACAAACTTGGCGCAATCTGTGTAACAAAATCAGGAGCCTTGTCTGCGATGCCTTGGCTTATAGACATAGAAGAATAAATGAGTCCTCCCAGTCATATCGATTGGGAGGACTCATTTATGAGATGGAAGGTTGTTATATTTATCTAATTTGTTATATACAATGTATAACAGAGTTGTTATACTGAATTTACTGAAAATAACAGAGAGGTTGTGAAGTCTTTGTCTCAACTCGAAAATATTCCATGGAGCCTTATTATGCCGATTATTGTGTTGCAGGTCATTCTCATGAGTATTGCCCTCGTTGATGTTATTCGGCATCAGCGGACAAATGGACCGTTCATCATGTGGATTTTCATTATCATCTTTGTAAATCTGATTGGTCCTATCCTGTACTTTATTTTTGGGAGGCGGCAAGTATGAACACTTTGCTTCAAGTAGAAAATTTGTCTAAAAGATATGGGACCAATAAGGTAGTTGAAGAGGTTTCGTTTGCGCTTGATGAAAATACCGCTACGGCTTTGATTGGACCGAACGGGGCTGGAAAGACGACGACACTGTCGATGCTTGCAGGTCTGGTTTCGCCGACTGGCGGCATAATGCAGTTTCAAGGTGACTCCAAACCAGATATACGGTCGGTTATCGGATTTCTCCCACAGTATCCAAAATTCTTCCCATGGCTATCTGCACTTGAGTTCACGGAAATGGCAGCTCAATTGAGTGGAGTAGCATCTAGACAAGCAACTATCGAAGCAAGAAAGACATTGGAGTTTGTCGGTCTTGGGGAAGCCCTTAACAAAAAAATAGGTACCTATTCTGGAGGGATGAAACAACGACTTGGGCTTGCGCAAGCAATTGTCCATAAACCGAAGTTGCTGTTGTTGGATGAGCCGGTATCTGCACTGGATCCAGTTGGACGCCGCCAAGTGATGAATTTGTTGAAAGAATTGCAACGGGAAACAACGATTTTATATTCAACCCACATTTTGAATGATGCGGAAGAAATGACCGATCAGGTGCTTTTTATGAGACACGGAAAACTTGTTGAACAGGGTTCGCTTAATGAGGTGCGTGCACGCCATGCAGAACCGCGTATTATTATAGAATTTGAAGGTATGCAAGAATTGGGACGTTTCAAGGAAATGGTCGAGTGGCAAGTGACGTCAAAAGGATTGGTTCTATCTATTGATGTTCAGTCGCAATTGATTGAAATGTCATCTGTTCTATCCGTATTAAGTGCGGGTGCTTTCCTAGTTAGAAAAGTTGAACTTCAAACGGCGACCCTTGAAGAAATCTTCATGAAAGTGGCGGTGATTTGATGAATGGATTGAGCGTGTTATTGCGTAAAGAATGGCGTGAGCATACAAGAAACTTTAAGATACTATGGATCCCTATTGTCTTTATCATTTTCGGGATATTAGAGCCCCTTACGAATCATTTTTTACCTGAAATCATGAAAAGTGTTGGCAATTTGCCAGAAGGAGCCGAATTTACTTGGCCAGAATTCAGAGGGGAAGATATTTTCATATCATTACTTGGGCAATATCAACTCATTGGCATTCTTGTTATTATTTTTGCATTCATGGGAGCGATTTCAGGTGAACGGAAAAATGGGACAGCGACTCTTCTCTACGTCCGCCCGATGTCATTTCGTAATTACTTTTTGAGCAAGTGGATCGTTATTAATGGAATTATACTGGGTAGCGTATGGCTAGGTTTCGTTGGAGCATGGTATTACATTGAACTTCTCTACAACCATATAGATATAATGTCGGTCTTCGCATTTATTGCGACTTATAGCCTGTGGATTATCTTTGTTGTGACGGTTGTCTTAGCGTTGAGTGCATCACTTCCAACAGGTGGTACTGCGGGGCTTGCAATTCTGACTACACTTATTTATCAGGTTATCGATTCACTTATCGGAACATATTGGACCGTGTCACCCTGGAAATTGTCGGTGTATGCTTCTTTTTGGTTTAAGCCGGAATCAGATAAAGCGGATTTATGGATGAGTTCAGGCCTCACATTGGTCCTTATAGTCGCACTTATCGTATTCGGTATTTACATGGCAAAACGGAACGCAGCAAAAACAACAATGTGACTGAAAATTCTGTTATTATTATAAGGAAAGCACATAGTCTAGACGCTGTTCAAGGTTAAAAAATGATACTTATTCTACGAGATAGGGGGAATTATATATGACAGTACGCAACTCGGACCGATTTATTTTTGCATATAACCGAATTGAAAAGTCAATGGAGAAAATTAGTGGCTTAAATAGCTATATGCCATTCTCGCGCTTAATTGACAAATCAAAGCATTTGAACGCAATTATCCGCAAGTTTGAGCAGGATTTGCGGGAATATGGTGATTTGCGTAACGCAATCGTTCATCATCGCACAGATAATGAGTATGCAATTGCGGAACCGCATGACGATATAGTCGAGCTGATTGAGTATATCGAACGCGAACTATCAAAACCAGTTACAGTCGGCGATATGTTTACACGAAAAGTCCATACATTACAGGCTTCTGATACATTATCCTCCGGATTAAAGATGATACGTGAAAAAAAGTTCAATCAAATCCCTATCTATCAGAATAACAAGTTCATTGGACTTGTAACAGCTACGGGAATTACATATTGGCTTGCAGATAATATGACAGATACTATCATTTCCCGGGAAATGCCAACACTCCTCGACATTTATTCCCATGAAAAACAAAAAAACACATACAAATTCGTTAAAAGTAATCTTTCTGTTTATGAAGCTGAAGAATACTTCAAAAAGTTTGTCTCTGAAGGAAAGCGCCTCGAAGCTCTTTTAATAACTGAAAACGGTAAGCCCGAAGAGAAATTACTGGGAATAATTACGCCACTGGATCTTATAAAAATAGAGTGAAAAAGCTTTGTACCATTCACACAAAGTGAGTGGTACAAAGCTTTTTTCAATACTTGGGCAAACCGGATCCTGGTGATTTCTCGGCGCTGGACGAATTGCTTTTAGTATCGTGGTGACGTTTTTCTTCTTCCCATTCCATCCGAGCGTCCTCAAGAGGTACCGCATCAACAGTTTGCATATCCTCATGCATATCATAAATGCTCTCTTTATCTGTTCGGAGATATTCTGGATTATCCATATATGGCCCATCTGCATCATTCCGGTCACGTTCAGTGAATACTTTCTTTTTAGTCACTAAAACCAGACTCCTTTCTATTTTAATCTGCCGTGGAATATTCTGTTGTCCTTATGTTATTCACTATTTTATAGAAATTAAACATTAAAGTTTTTTTATGAAATTGACGGGTACATTATGAAAAAGAGACTATTCATCAAGGAGGAGCTATGTAAAATGGAACACAAGAAATTTATCGGTACATTTCATTCTGAAGATACTGTTTTATATAAAATCACGGAAATGAAAGCGCAAGGATATGTTGAAAGTGAGATGTATGTAGTTACGACCGCAGAAGATACTATTTCAATGTTGCGTGGACAGACAGAAGCCGAACTTTTAGGTACAACTAATGGAAATGGGTTAGACCGATTCAAACTATTTTTGAGTGACGAAGAACCGATTCTAGCAGCTTTTAAAAGCATGGGGGTTTCAGAACAGAAATCAAGGGAGTACTATAATGAGGTGAAGAATGGCGGAGTTGCATTGTTCGTAGAGGATAGGGAGAGACATAATCAGACGACGGAACAGCACCCTGAAGAAATGGATAGCAGGGCTGAACGAAGTTTGAGTGGAGAACAGTTGGCTGGATTAGATAATAACCAACAAGACACCGTTCCACGTATTAATACAAATAACTTATAGTTGGATAGAAAAAAGCTGATTCCAGTTGAAATCAGCTTTTTTCACCTTCATTTTTCACCTGCTTTATTTCCCCGACTGCCTGTTGCGCTTCGCCTTTTAACTTTTCAAACTTACCTTCGGCTTGCAGTGAAGCATCATTTGAAGCATTACCAATCTGGTCTTTCGCTTCACCTTTTATTTTATTCACTGTACCTTTTACTTTGTCTGATAAACCATCGTTCGTCATAGTAAAACCTCCAATTTTTTCGTTGTTTACAATATACCCGCCAAGAAAAAACCTGAACTTGTGAATAGTGTACGGATTTTGGAATACCTTGTCTAAAGATGGGTCTAGATACCTATAGGATTCGTCTAAAATGTGACAAATCAAGTGTACCTACTTGTCGATATATTGCGTATAATGGATACAACTATAAAATAGTGGGGGAGATGAAATGTTTAGAAAAGGTCGATATGCGTTATGGGGAAATAAGGAGTTTGAACTGATATCATACCTACGACAATATTATTTGCAATCAGGCAATCCTTTAGATTTAAAAAATGGATTTATCGAAAAGAACGGAAAAAACCCTGTTTTCATTAGACCGGTCTCAGTAAGGGAATTGGAAGATGCATATGAAATTATTCCATATGCGATGATAGAGGGGTATCGCTTTGCTGTGGAAGGTTACAACGAAAAGACAGGTAAATTGGCACTCGTGACAAATAATCCATTTGTCAAGGAGAAAATTGACGTTCGCCCATATGGGAAGTTTGAATACATCATCGAAATTGCTTTGAACGATCATGGAGTGGAATTAAAGGAAGATCGAATTCCTATACTTGGTTTTAATGGTTTAAACCCATGAAAAGGTAATCATGTATGTCGAAAGTGGACACACAGGATTACCTTTTTCATTGTTTTAGGAGCTGAAGTACGGATTGGGCCTGTTGCATATGCATTGAAAGGACATATTGACCTGCTTGTAGCAGGATATTCGCTTTCGTTAGTGCCATCATTTCTTTTGCGAAATCTATATCACGTATGCGAGATTCGGCGGCAGTTAAGCTTTCTTCCATAACTAGTGTATTATTATAAGCGTGTTCAAGTCGGTTGGTATAGGAACCCATTCGAGAACGTTCAGACGAGACGATTTTAGTGGCATTATCAAGTGCATCGATGGCATTATTGGATTTCGCGGAGTCTATAATTGACACGTTCTTCAACCCTATTGAAGTAGCACTCATATTATCGATATAAAATTCAATCGACTGCCGGCCATTAGCCCCGGCTTGGATTTTTAATGAAGAACGTGAGCCGTCTAGCAGAGGGAGTGAGTTGAATTCCGTATCATTGGATATGCGGGTGATTTCATTTTTTAGTTCTTCAAATTCAAGAGAAAGGTTTTCGCGATCTGAATTAGTCAATGTTCCGTTGGAAGACTGAACACTTAACTCTCGCATTCGCTGGAGAATGGAATGAGTTTCATTTAAAGCCCCTTCGCTTGTCTGGAATAGTGAAATTCCGTCTTGGATATTGCGTCCTGCCATAGACAGTCCACGGATTTGAGCGCGCATTTTCTCAGAAATCGCAGTACCAGCTGGATCATCCGCAGCACGATTTATGCGCATGCCTGAAGACAATCGTTCCATTGACTGCATTACTTGTTTGTTTTGCAAGTTCATATTGCGGATAACGTTCATTCCTGTTGATTGCCAAATTCCAAGCATCGCAAAAACCTCCTGCCTTTGTGTCATACATCGGCGTTAAATAGAGATTATTAAGAGGAGGATTTATTGGTAATGAAATTAACTGAATTTCGTTTAATAAATTATGAAACAGGGTATTTACATTTGAGGGTATTGTAAAGAAGTGTACATAAATAACCAATTGAACAGTTTAACCATAGGGGGCGAAGTAAGTGCTGGAATTTAAAAATGTATCGAAAATCTATGCCGGCGGAAAGAAAGCTGTAGATAATTTGAACTTACATATTAATGCGGGTGAATTTATCGTTTTTATTGGGCCTAGTGGATGCGGAAAGACAACAACAATGAAAATGATTAATCGGTTAGTTAAACCGTCAGAGGGCAAAATTTTAATTAACGGAGAAAATATTATGGAAAAGAACATCGTCCAATTACGTCGTTCAATTGGATACGTTATCCAACAGATTGGTCTCTTCCCCCATATGACCATTCGCGAAAATATTGCTCTCGTGCCTCGGCTTATGAAAAAGTCGATTGAGGAGCGCAATGATAAGGCAGATGAGCTAATTAAGCTAGTGAATATGCCGGCGGAATTCCTAGATCGCTATCCACATGAACTAAGCGGAGGGCAACAGCAGCGTATTGGTGTACTTCGTGCATTAGCCGCTGATCCTCCACTTATTTTAATGGATGAGCCTTTTGGTGCGCTCGATCCAATTACTAGGGATTCGTTGCAAGCGGAATTCAAAAATCTTCAAAGAACACTTGGGAAAACAATCATCTTTGTCACACATGATATGGATGAGGCCATTAAACTAGCAGATCGAATTGTAATTATGAAGGACGGAAAAATTGTTCAGATGGGTACTCCAGACGAAATATTAAGGGAACCCGCCAATGAATTTGTAGAGGACTTCATTGGAAAAGATCGTCTCCTGCAAGCGCAGCAACATATCCAGACTGTAGGGCAAATCATGAATTCAAGTCCGATATCTATCCAAGCTGGAGGAACCCTATCGCAGGCAGTTCAACTTATGCGTGAACGTCGTGTCGACTCACTCCTCGTTGTTGATGAAAATAACGTGCTAAAAGGACTGCTGAATGTTGAGATGATAGACAGAGGCAGGAATATGGAAACGTCAGTCGGGGACGTCATGTCTACAGAATTGACCGTTGTTCAAAAAGATACTCTTCTTCGAGAAGCGACACGTAATATTCTTGTACGGGGCTTGAAATATGTAGCTGTTGTCGATGAAAATCGACATCTGGTCGGTCTGATTACAAGAACAAACCTAGTCGATATCGTCTATGATTCCATTTGGGGAGATGGCGAAGGAGAATCTGAAGAACAAACACTAGGTCAAGTGTAAAGGAGGTTATTGAATGAACGGACTTATTGATTTTTTCTCTGAGTATGGAGGCCAGCTTGCAACGAAGACTTGGGAACATCTCTATATTTCATTTATAGCGCTTTCCCTCGGTATTATTGTCGCAGTTCCACTTGGCATAATGCTAAACAGAGTACCTAAAGTAGCTGGTTTTGTGTTAGGGGTCGTTGGCGTCATCCAGACGTTCCCGAGTCTTGCAATTCTAGCCTTCTTCATACCGCTTCTTGGAATTGGAAAAGTACCTGCAATTGTTGCTTTATTTCTTTATTCGATGTTGCCAATTCTTAGAAACACATTCATCGGTGTGAGAGGGGTCAATCAGGATCTCGTGGAAGCCGGTCGTGGTATGGGTATGACAGCTTTTGAGCGAACTTTAAATATTGAACTACCACTGGCGATTCCAGTTATTATGGCGGGAATAAGGCTTTCAGCGGTCTATCTAATCGGTTGGGCAACACTTGCTTCGTTCATCGGTGGAGGAGGACTGGGAGATTTTATCTTTGATGGTTTGAATTTATTTCGAACAGATTTAATAATTGGTGGTGCGATACCGGTGACATTACTTGCACTTCTAGTAGATTTCCTTCTCGGCCGGTTTGAATTGTTTGCAACGCCAAAAGGACTGAAAGAAAGCAGGAAAGTGGTTTCTTGAGGAGGGAATACAATGTTTAGAAAAAATATTAATAAATTTATAATTCCGCTCTTGGCTACAACCTTGTTGATAGGGGGCTGTTCACTTCCTGGCCTTGGCGGAGGGGAAAACACCATCCGAATTGCAACACTGACAAGTACAGAAACGTCGACTTTAGGTCATGTAATTCGATTAATGATAGAAAAAGAAACTGATTTGAATGTTGAAATGGTGGAAAATCTGGGAACGTCTATTATACAGCACCAGGCATTGACCAGTGGACAAGTAGACATTACGGCGGCACGCTATACGGGTACTGACATGGCAAGTGTTTTAGAGATAGAGCCAATATCCGATCCTGAAGAAGCAATGGCTTTAGTCCAAAAAGAGTTTGATGAGCGTTTCGATCAAGTTTGGTACGATTCTTATGGTTTCCAAAATACGTATGCACTTACAGTGACGGATGCCCTCGCTGAAAAAGAAGGACTTAATACTGTATCGGATATAGAAGAAATCTCTGATGAATTAACGCTCGGCGTAGACAATTCATGGCTGAACAGAGAAGGCGATGGTTACCAGGGATTTGTCGAGACATACGGATTTGAATTTGGTGAAGCATTGCCTATGTCTCTCGGACTTGTCTATCAAGCGGTGAATAGCGGAAAGATGGACGTTGTTCTGGCGTATAGTACGGATGGGCGTCTGAAAGCTTTCGATTTGAAAACGTTAGAAGATGATAAGAAATTTTTCCCGCCGTATGAGTGCTCGCCCGTCACACGAAAAGATGTCATTGAAAAGCATCCAGAAATCGATACTATTCTGAAAAAACTTGCTGGTAAAATTGATGGGGAAACGATGACACGTCTAAACTACGAAGCAGATGTCAACAAAAAAGAACCTGCTATCGTGGCAAAAGAATTCTTGGCTGAAAACAATTACTTCAACTGAGTCACTGGAGGTGAGCTAATGGAAACGTTACAAGAACTGTGGGCCTATTTCACGATAAACGGCACCTACGTATGGGATCAGTTTGTAAGGCATTTCCTGATGTCTGCTTATGGAGTCCTGTTTGCGGCGATTGTAGGAATTCCCGTGGGAATCCTAATTGCCCGTTATGGTAAATTGAGTGGATGGGTATTATCGATAACGAATATAATTCAGACCATCCCGGCCCTCGCAATGCTCGCTGTTTTAATGCTGGCGATGGGACTGGGACCGAACACGGTCGTGATGGGCTTATTCCTATATTCTTTATTGCCAATCATAAAAAACACCTATACAGGAATTAAAAGTGTTGAAAAATCCGTATTGGAAGCAGGTCGTGCAATGGGGATGACACGGACACAAATGCTGTTCATGGTTGAACTACCACTTTCGATGTCGGTAATCATGGCGGGCCTGCGAACTGCACTTGTTGTTGCAATCGGAGTCGCAACAATCGGAGCTTTCATAGGCGGCGGAGGACTCGGCTCTATTATTATCCGAGGCACGAATGTGACGGACGGCGCGGCTATCATTTTGGCAGGTGCGATTCCAACTGCCTTAATGGCGGTAATTGCAGACTTATTAATGGGCTGGTTGGAACGTGTTCTATCCCCTGCAAACCGGAAGGCAGTGACTAAAAAAGTTTCACCTGTAAATAATATAGTATAGCAACGGATTGGAGGAGACTCAATGATAGAAAATTTTAATATACGTAAGGAAATGTTTGAAGATACACCAAATGAAACATTGCATTTCGAGTTGACCTTGGACGGGAATGAATACCAAGGACATTACAAGGACAATGATGTGAACTGGTTTCAAATGAAGCCTGACCAGGAGAACCACGAAATGCAGATTGCAGATTTGGAAGCCGAAGTGAAAAAGAGAATTAAAGAATGGGAATTACATTGAATGGAAAGTAGTTCGAAAACCACCGATAACTTGGTGGTTTTTTTATTTACGGGACCTCTTATTGTTAGAACGAAAAATTGGCACTTGTCCGAAATTAGCGAATGTCTACTAAAAAAAGAGAGAAGAAAATTGTCTGGATTCACCAATTCTAGCTACTTGTTAAGCGATATAAAACATCATCATCGTCTGAAGGATTTCCACGTCCATCGGTATTATTTGTAATGAAATAAAGCGATTTTCCGTCTGAAAACACATCTCGGATACGGCCAAAACCCTCAATTTTGTCAACTACTTCACCGCTCTGCGGATCTATGACTAGAATTGCTTCTCCACGAAGGGTTGCAATATACAGCAATCCCTTATGAAATACCATACCGGATGGTGCCCAAGTCTCACTTGAACCGGAAGTAAGCAATGGCGTTTCCAAACCTTCTTCTGATTCTGTCCCCTCAATGATCGGCCATCCATAGTTTTTGCCTTCTTCAATGATATTTACTTCGTCATTTGCGGATTGACCATGTTCCGAGGAGTACAAATTTTCGTTTTTATCCCACGCGAGCCCTTGAGGATTTCTATGCCCAGAGCTAACAATTTCAAAGGCGTTCTCTCCAGTGAGGCGAATGATTTTCCCGTTGAATGATTTTGGGTTTTGAGCTGAATCAGGATTCGCGCCATCCCCTATCGTTGCGTACAAAACATTGTCAGGTGAGAATGCGAGACGGCCACCATGATGGACTGGTCCGGATTCTATACCGTCCAATAAGATTTCGTTTTCGTACCAAGAACTCCCATCATACTCTAGCGTCACAATTCGATTGACAGGTGCTCCTTCAAAATCATATGTGTAGTAAGCATAGGCTTTGTGGGAGTCCTGAAAACCTTTATCCAAAACAAAGCCTAGTAAACCTGATTCAGCTGCATTCGATAAAAGTGCTGAAAGATGGACATCCTCCCGTATCAATTTTCCGTCCTTCCCGACCTTAACAATCGTTCCCGCTTTCTCGGAAATGAAAAAGTACTCGCCGTCATAGTCAATGGACCACGGTGAAAGCAGTTGAGTTACAATTTTTTCAGTTGGATCATGATTTAGAGTTGGATTTAATTCCTGATTGCAACCTGCCGGAATGATTAGAAAGAACAATAGAAGAAGGTGTTTCAAAGCGGATACCTCCATTCATACATCATTTTCACTAGTATATAACGGTGTGCGGAAGAAAAGGAAATGAAACCCATCAAATATAGCATCTTGTATTGTATAAAAATGGGTTAGGACTGGCATGCTTATTTGTAGATATCATAATAGATTTGGAAAGCGGTTCGAAGGAGGATATAGAATGGCAGAAGATAAAAAAGGGCTATCAAGAAGGGATTTTCTGAAGACGACCGGAATAGCGACCGGGGCACTCGTAGGAGGGGGTCTCATTGGAGGTCTTGTCGGTTACAACGTCAACAAGGAAGGTCAAGTTGCAGGAAAGGCTGGACATAAAGGGGCAGGCGATGAACAAGTCGCCGTAAGCAATCGAGGTCTGATGTTCTTTACGAACATGGCAGAGTTCAGTTTGTTGTCTCAGGCAGTTGAGCGGATTTTCCCAGAAGACGATCTTGGTCCTGGTGCAATTGGACTCGGGGTTCCCTATTTCATCGACAACCAACTAGCGGGCAATTACGGAAGTAACTCGAAGGAATATATGCAAGGACCATTCTTTGCCGGTGAATCGACGCAAGGATATCAAAGTAGGCTAACGCGTGCGGAGATTTTCAGACAAGGAATTGCAAAAATGGAAGCAGAAGCAATGGGACGGTTCGATAAAAAGTTCGCTGATCTAGAGGGTGGTCAGATGGACGAAGTTATCACCGCGTTCCAAAAAAATGAAATTGACATGAAAGGCGTGTCATCGGAATTTTTCTTCAAGCTACTTCGGCAGGCAACAATGGAAGGTGCTTACGCAGATCCAATTTACAACGGTAATACCAATATGGATGCTTGGCGCATGAAGGAATTCCCAGGCAATCAAATGACCTATATCGCAGAAATAGAAAATGAAAAGTTTGTGAAATACGAACCACAATCACTGAGTAGTATGGAACATTAAAGGGGGAACAGCGAATGGCAACAACGTTGGAAAAAGTGGATGTCGTTACGGTTGGAGTTGGTTGGACAGGTGGTATTATTGCTGCTGAATGTGCAAAAGCAGGACTGAAGGTTGTCGGATTGGAACGTGGAAAGGAGCGAAGTACAGCAGATTTTTCGAGGGTGCATGATGAGTACCGATATGCAATGCGTTATGAGCTGATGCAAGATTTATCGAAAGAAACAATTACGTTTAGGAATCACCAAAAAATGAGGGCATTACCTATGCGACAAATGGGATCTTTTCTTCTTGGAGAAGGGCTCGGTGGGGCAGGGACGCATTGGAACGGGCAAACGTGGCGTTTTCTACCCTATGATTTTGAAATCAAGTCAATGACAGACAAAAAATATGGAAAAAACAAACTATCAGCGGACTACCTGCTACAAGATTGGGGCATTACCTATGATGAGTTAGAACCTTATTTCGACAAATTTGAAAAGACTGCAGGATTATCTGGTGAAGCCAAAAATCCTTTCGAGGGGAAACGTTCTTCTGATTACCCAACACCCCCAATGATTAAAACCCCACTCCTGAAAAAATTTGAAACGGCAACAAGCAATCTTGGATATACGCCCTTTATGTTACCATCCGCAAACTTGTCAAAGGCTTATACTAACCCAGACGGCGAATCAATAGCAGCCTGCCAATACTGCGGGTTTTGTGAACGATTTGGTTGTGAATACGGAGCAAAGACTTCACCGGAAATTACGGTCATTCCAACCGCAAGGAAAACTGGAAACTTCGATGTACGTTTCCATGCAAATGTTGTAGAAGTGTTAAAGAAAGGTACTAAAGTGACGGGCGTAAGGTATATCGACAATCAAACTGGAGAAGAATATATACAACCGGCAGAAGTTGTTGTGCTTACGAGTTATGTCATGAACAATGCAAAACTATTAATGGTGTCAGGTATCGGAGAGCAGTACAATCCAAAGACGCAAAAAGGTACGCTTGGCAAGAACTATGCATATCAAATCCTTCCTGGTGCTACAGGGTTTTTCGAAGAACAAATGAATGTTTTTATGGGAGCTGGATCTCTTGGTATATCAATCGATGATCTGAATGGAGACAACTTCGACCACAGTGATCTGGATTTCATTCACGGGGGGAATATCGCCATGACTCAGACGGGCACTCGTCCAATCCAGTCAAATCCTATACCGCCAGATACGCCAACGTGGGGAGCCGATTTTAAGAAGGCTTCTATTCACAACTATACAAGGACACTTAACGTCTCAACAGAAGGCGCGTCGATGCCACACAAGGATAATTTTATGTCGCTCGACCCAGATTACAAAGATGCGTATGGTATTCCATTACTCCAGCTGACGTACAATTTTACTGAACAAGATCGAAATTTACACAAGTATATAGGTGGAAAGACTACTGAGATAATGAAAGAAATGGGTGCAAAGACAGTCATGGCCGGAAATCCAATTACAAACTATGATATTGTTCCGTATCAGACAACTCATAATACAGGCGGAACTATTATGGGGGCAAGTCCAGATAACAGCGTGGTCAACAATTACTTACAACATTGGGACGCTGAAAATCTTTTTGTAGTCGGTGCCGGGAATTTTGCGCATAACAGCGGATACAATCCTACAGGGACAGTTGGTGCACTCGCTTACCGAGCAGCGGAAGGAGTCATTAACTATAGTAAAAACGGCGGATCACTAGTGTGAAAATGAAGGGAGTCCTATGCAATGAGCTTAGCAAGTATTGGCGTACCTGGTTTGATCATCATCCTAGTTATTGTTCTCATCCTATTCGGACCGAAAAAGCTGCCTGAAGTGGGAGCCGCGGTAGGGAAGACGCTTGCTGAATTTAAGAAGTCGGCAAAGGATATTATGGAAGACGAAGAACCGGTGAACCAAAAGGAAACGAAGAAAACGGAACAACTATGAGCAGGTGAGGATATGGATCCATATGGAGATCACAATCGAAAAGTTGTCAGTCCGCTTGATAAGATCCACACTGAAATTGAGGAGGACAAAGTAGAGCGTGAAGTTGAAGAAAGCACCAGTAAGATAGTAAATGAAGTGAAAGAATCCGTACAGGAGGCTGATCCATCCTTAGTCGACCATCTCACGGATTTGAGGAAACAGCTCGTCAAAAGTGCGGCTGTTTTCCTTTTTTTCTTAATCGCGGTGTTCTCCAGTATCAATCTCTGGTTCCCGTATATTACCCGAGGGCATGAGCTGATTATTCTTGGACCATTGGAAGTCGTGAAGTTTTATATGTCGATATCAACAGCGCTTGCATTTGGTTTGTCGATACCTTTTCTTTGCCACTTTCTTTGGCAATTTGTCAAACCGGGACTGAACGAACGGGAAAGTCGTTTCCTTAGTCTGTATTCCCCCGTCATGTTATTGCTTTTCATTATAGGCGTTTCATTCGGTTACTTTATCGTCAATCCACTTAGCTATAAATTCCTTGTTTCGTTAGGGGCCGTAAATTTTAACGTAATGGTTTCAGCGCAGGAGTATATCAGCTTTTTACTCATGACGACCATGCCGATTGGGATAATATTCGAGTTGCCTATAGTGGCACTATTTTTAGCAGCAATCGGATTGCTCACTGCGGAATCCATGAAAAAAGTACGTAAATGGTCGTATCTTGCTATCGCAATCATTTCGGCTTTGATCACGCCACCGGATTTTGTCAGTCAGCTCATTGTACTTATTCCAATGGCACTACTTTATGAAGCGAGTATTTTTATCGTCTTGTATGCGGAACGTAGAAGTGCAGTAGCGAATTAAAGGAGGTGTCCGAGAGAGGATACCTCCTAATGAAGTCAATAAAATGTTCTGGAGAAGACCTTTTTTTAGTCCGGTTGTTCGGGATGAATGGGATTCTGAGAAAGTATCTGTATTTTTTCCGTACTTTGAAGTTCCGCCAAATTCATCGAATTGCTTGGATATTTTTTCTCTTGAACCTATGTTTCGCATTAAGTAAGCGGCACCCAGACCGAGTGCAGCTAAAGCAGCTTTTTTTCTCATCTGATAAACCCTCCTTGTTTTCAGTTATTTTCCCCATTCAAGTGAGATTAAACAAAGATATACCCGTTTGAAGAGGTATTCCTATGTAAAAAACCGGTACCCCATATTGGGATACCGGTTTTTCAGTCGCTTTAAGAATTCTTCTGCGAACCATTTTTCACGGAGAATGGACCTGTAAACGATTCAACCTGTTTCATCAGTTTGTCCCGAGCACCCTTGTTTCGCATTAAATATGCAGCGCCGAGTCCAAGTGCTGTCATTGCCATTCTGTTCATAGAAAAATCATCCTCCTTGTTTTTGGTGTTCATGATAATATACCCGATTTGCGGGATAATAATCAGGATATCTGCAGGAAGGTCATTTCGGATTGCTTCCCAATTAGCTTTTTGAGGGTTGTGTAAAACCTTTAATGACATGAATATGCCCATCATCTTCCGTTGTTCGGACCTCTATATAATGCGTATGGTAACCACCCGGCATCAAAATAGGGAGACTCGTATACGCTTCGTAGCGATGGATATGGTCGTCTTCAAAGGAGGTATTTCCCTTCATATGATGAAAATGGCCTTTATCCGTCTCAATGGGTGTACTGGTTACGCCTGGATGCATATGGATATGTCCATCATTACACGTGGTCGAACCTAGGTAGCTATGAGTGTGTCCATCCTCCCCATTTACGCTTGAAGGGATTTCAGTATTATTCCCTGGGACAGTTTTATCTTCGATTGTTTCGGGAATTTGTACAGGAGGGAAATTCAACCCGTAAAATGGGTCATCCATATAATCGTCTAGCACTCTTTCAACTCCTCTTTTTAGATTCCCTACTAACGTATGTATTTTAAAATATTGTGGTTACAATAGTCAGCTCTATCCTGTCCATATATATAAAGAAGGATTGAAACTATTTCCATGCTTTGGTCGTACATAGAACAGATACAAAGTATTGGAGTAATTTTATATACTCTCAAATTCAAATCGATAGTCTGCAAATGAAATAGATATATATGATTCTAGAATTATGTGGAAGGGAGCGTTCGAATGAATAAAATCATGGTCATCGGGGTGTCATCTGGCGTGGGAAAGTCAACATTTGCGCGTCGACTAGGTGAAATGACTGAAATCGAAGTGACGCATTTAGATCGAATGTATTGGAAACGAGATTGGGTGGAAACTTCGCTTGAAGAGTTTTCTACAGCACAACGACAAGTTGTTCAAAATGATCAATGGATTGTTGAAGGTAATTACTCGGGTACATTCAATATTCGAGAGCCATATGCGGATACAATTATTTATTTGGAACTCCCTCTCAGGGTCTGTTTGTATCGTGTGTTGAAGAGGAGGGTGCAATTCCATGGGAAAACTCGGGATGATATGGGTGAAGGGTGTAAGGAAAAGATAGATAAGGCATTTTTGAAATTCATTGTGACAACGTATGGAGCACGGAAAAAGAAAATGATAGAGCGGATGCAGCGTTATGCGGGGGAAGGGAAGACTGTTCATTACTTGAAAACGCCCGAGCAAATTAAGGGGTTTTTAGAGACATATAAGAATGCTGATTATCATTAAATGATTGAAGCTGTTATATCCTTGCTTTTGCATACATCAATATGAAAATGGACTGCAAGACTAATTGTAGAGAAAGGCAGTCTGTTGAAGTGATGATGAGAAAAACATACAAAAAATCTCTCCAAAATATGAATACATAAAGCCAGTTTTTGAGTGTGATTGGCTTTATGTATTATTTGAAATGGAATCGGATGCAACCCATGTTTTGGACCATTTTTCGATTTCTATCATAATGGGTGTAAGTGACATTCCTTTTTCAGTTAACGAATATTCAATTCGTACTGGTGTTTCTGGGTAAACATTTCGGATGACAAAACCTTGCTGATCAAGATCTTTTAACCGTTCGGATAATGTTTTACCACTGACCCCAAGTTTATCGGTCATGGTACAAAAACGCTGCGGTCCTGCCATTAATTGATATAAAATAAGCGCGGTCCAGCGTTGACTCAACACAGACACAGCTTTTTCAAAACGTGGGCAAAGTTCAAATTCGTTCATAGTTTATCGGTTCCTTTCTACAGAAACTTTGTACGTTGATAAAAGTTACTATAACATATAAATTTAGTTACATAAAGTAATTAAGTTACTATCTTCTGAAGTGGAAAACAAAGTAACTTTCATAAAGCATCAATTATGCGTAATGGAGAAGTATATTTTTATGTGTTTCACCAAGATCAATTTATTCTTATGATGAGGTTATCGGGTTTAAAGTACTTGAGGTGACATTGACTGCGGACGGAAAAACACCTTAGTTGTGAGCGCGGTACTGGTTTATGGACCAATCAAAAGTGTCGAATGAATTGTTCATATGAAGGGGAGTTGAAACTTTCTTCGACGCCATCCGTAAAACAACGTATACTTAAAATTAATAGTCTATCAAAATGGTGATATGAAAAGGAAGTGGGATATATGACGAAAAAGCTATGGTTTCAAGTGGGTGTTGGAATATTACTTGCAATGCTTATTATTAAATACTTTATGGAGATTCAAGGGATTTTTTCACCGCTGGTTATTATTGCAAAAGCCATTTTCATACCGTTGCTTTTAGGCGGCGTACTTTATTATATTATGGAGCCAGTCCAACGGTTTCTGGAAAAAAGGAAAGTACCAAGGTGGGGAAGCATTCTTTCGATTTTTGCGATACTCTTAGCTGTCGTTTGGATATTTGTAGCGATTATTGGTCCTCCGATAACGAAACAAATTAATAACTTGGTTGATAATGCACCTACAATTACTAATGAAATCAACGTCATGAAAGACTCACTTCTTCAACAAAAAGATGATTTACCAAAACAGTTGGAAGATTCTATTGACAGTGCAGCTGATTCGATTCAATCCATTGCGGTCAATTTTGGGAAATGGATTGTTCAGTTTTTACAGTCGTTTCTACAGGCAATGTTCTTGCTAGTACTTGTTCCATTTTTCTTTATTTTCATGCTGAAAGATCATGAAAAGTTTGCACCGTTCATTTATAATTTCTTTTCCGGGAAAAGACGAGAATGGATTAAAAAAACCCTACACGATATCGATACGGTACTTCGTTCATATATCCAGGGACAGTTGTTAATCAGTTTTATTTTAGCAATTTTCTTATACATTGGTTATCTGGTTATTGGCTTGGAATATGCTTTACTGTTAGCTGTTTTCGGCTTGTTCATGAATTTAATTCCATTCATTGGTCCGTGGATATCTGCTGTACCAGCAATTATTATCGGCTTCCTAGAGGATCCGAAGACTGGTATTTTAGCTGCAATCGTTATGCTTGTTGCCCAGCAAATCGAAAGCAATCTCATTACGCCGAATGTGATGGGGAAATCGCTGGATCTCCATCCGCTTACGGTTATTACTGTAATACTAGCTGCAGGTAATATCGGAGGTTTTCTAGGCATCATTGTTGCCGTTCCGACATATGCAGTTGGTAAAGCGATTGTCAAAAATATTTACGCTAGACGCAAGGAAATTAAAGAGGCGGCGACATCTACAGTATAGAGAAATGTAAACTTTTCAGGAGTTGAGGTGTCTCGTGCTTGGATGCATCCGTATGTTTCATAAATATAACGTAGTTTAATCGCTCAAAAAGCCGGCATCAGATACGATTATAAATCGTATTTGATGCCGGCTTTTGAGTTATCTAATAAATTTTCTTTTTCTCTGCTACTTCTTTATCATCTGATTTGAATTCATCTGTTACATCATCCATGATGTCTTTTGTTGAACTCTTGAACTCCTTTAGAGTTTGTCCTACAGCTCTTCCTAATTGAGGCAATTTGGATGGTCCAAAGATGATTAAAGCAATTACTAGAATAATAATTAAACCCGGTACACCGATGCTTGGCATGGTTTTCTCCTCCTTTATTCAAATACACGCTTAAGGTAACCAAAATCAATATAATATTTTGCCAATAGAGATACATTAATCTTCTTCCTTCAACATCTTCTCACGCTTCAATTCATTTGCCCGCTTTCTTTTTAGTGACCAGCTAGACACAAGGATGCTGATCTCAAATAGCAGTAATAAAGGAATAATAATGAGAATATCGGAAATGAAGTCAGGTGGTGAAATAGAAACACCGACAATTACAAGTAGGAAATAAGCAACCTTTCTCATTTTCCTCAAATTTTCCGGTGTTACAATACCTAACTTTGTCAGAAATAGTACGACCACAGGTAATTCAAATACAATACCCACTGGAATGATCAAGTTAAACATGAATGTAAAATATTGTTTCATCCCGTAGGTTTCTATTGCACCAATCGATTCGTTGATGTTTGACATAAAGTTCAACATTAAAGGGAATAGAAGAAAATAACTGAAACTGATGCCCGCCAAAAACAAGAAAAAAGAGGCCGGAATAAACATGACTGCTCCTTTTGATTCTTCCCCGGACATACCCGGCTTCACGAATAACCAGGTCTGGTATAACGCAATGGGCAATGTAATCAGAATGGCCAACAGTAAAGCGCATTTTAAATAAATCATTAGCCCATCCGTATAGCCGAAAACGTTCCATTCTACGTGAAGGGCTGTAGGCTGCATCTTGATGAAAGTTAATATTTTTGGTGCAATAGCAAAACCTATTATGAGTGAAACTATAAAAGTCGCAACTACAATAATGAGCCGCTTCCTCAGCTCCGTTAAATGTTCGACAAGAGTGAATTCTTGATCTGTTTTCATACTTCTAACCACCCACTATCTTATAATGCTGGAAAGTAAATTCGGAAAATTTAAACTTTCTTGTTTACCGAAAAGAATAGCTATAATTTATACTATACTGAAAAAATGCAGTGAAATTATAAAAGTAATCTGACCACCTACACATTATACACCTCAAAAATGATTTGTAAATAAGAGGACGCTCAATAATGGAGAAGAGCAAACTTGGAATAGAATAACTTTCTAAGATGAGGGGATAGTATTTCTAATCCGTATTAAGAAACAAAAGCAGTAGAATAAGAAAGCTTTGTTTTTATCATCAGAGTTAATTTGGAAAATAAAACAGCCTTAAATCACATGTGATTTAAGGCTGTTATCATCCACTTTGATTGAAGCGCTTTAATTCGTCTTACAATTGATCGGCTTATATTATATTCTACTATTATCATTAACAGGATGCGCATAATCAGTTTTCCGGACTTTCTGTTTGGAGGCGTCTTGTTTGGCTGAATTAGATGATTTTGGGATTAAGAATATAATCGCAATCAGTGCCAATACTGCGAATATGACGTTGGTAATGATTCCGATAGATGCCGCCTTTTCAATATTGCCTGTAAGTGTTATCGCGCTATATACCGAGGCAGAAATGGCAACACCGAAGGAACTACCAAGTGAGCTCGACATTTTGTAAATACCTGAAGATGAACCGATCTTATCTTCCGGTACACTAGAGACTGCCGTATCTGTGGATGGCGTAGCATACAATCCAAGTCCGATACCGAACAGGATGAATCCAACAAAGACGACGATGATATAGGCTGTGTCTGGTAAAAAAGTCAATGCCATTAATCCGATACCAATTGCAGCCAAGATAGAACCTACCACCATTGGCAATTTCGCTCCGGTTTTCTGCAATAGTTTTTCACCGACACGAATCATAACGAGGACGGATACTAAATAACCGATGGATAAAATCCCCGATTGGAACGCCGAGAATCCTCTTCCGACTTGCACATATGTATTCGCTACAACGAGCGTTCCCGCTACTGCATTCAATAAGAAGTTGGAGATGGTAGCGCCTGTATACGGTTTGTTTTTGAATAAATTAAAATCAATCAATGCATTCAATTTACCAATTTCTATTTTAATAAAGAACAATATGCCAATCAGTGTAGCGGCGATTAAACCTAATATGAGTGGACTTGTCCAACCAAAATCAGCACCCCGTGTGATAACAACGTTTAACGCAACCATCATCAATACGAATACAACTAATCCAGTATAGTCAAAACGGGAAGGAACTTGCTGTTTCACTTTACTTTCGGGTGTGTCTTTAATCAAAATCATTGCGAGGATAGCGATGACGATTGAAAAGATAAAAATCCATCTCCAACCCATAGAAGTCGCAATAGCTCCCCCGGCAAATGAACAAATACCGGAGCCGCCCCAAGACCCGATGGACCAATAACTAAGCGCGCGTTGTCTATCTGCCCCATCATAATAGGTTCTTACCAAAGATATCGTGGCGGGCATAATACAAGCAGCAGACAGACCCTGGATAATCCGTCCGATAATCAACAATGTAGCCCCATTCGTTATGACAAGAAGAAGCGATCCTATAACGCTTAATATAAGTCCGATATAGGTTAATTTTTTTCGGCCGAATTTATCGGCCAGTCCACCCGCTGCAACAACGAAAATACCTGAAAACAATGCGGTCAAACTGATTGCGATATTCAGTACGCCCAGTGAAATCCCTAAATCTTTTTGCATTACCGGGACAATATTGACTAAAGATTGTGCGAATAGCCAAAAAGTAATAACACCGAAAACAATTCCTGTCAGCATCTTATTCGTGCCCTGATAGCCTGTAGCCATGATTTTCCCCCTCAAAATTAGAAAGAAACTATAGTGGAAATATCGTTCATTTTTTATGTATTCCATCATTTTATCACAATAAAATAGTGAGGGGGAGGTTTAAATTACTATTGTTTAAATTCGATTTAGTATGAATAATATGAATCTATGGATAGGGTGGTTTGTTCTATTATACGTTTTCTTCCACTTGAGCAACCCATGTTTTTGACCATAATTCGATTTCTTTCATAATTGGTGTAAGAGACATTCCTTTTTCGGTCAATGAATATTCGATTCGTACAGGTGTTTCAGGGTATACAGTACGAACAACAAAGTTTTGCTGTTCCAGGTCTTTTAATCGCTGAGATAATGTTTTTCCGCTGACGCTGAGTTTGTCGGTCATTGTACGGAAACGCTGTGGTCCTGCTGTTAATTGATACAATATAAGGGCAGTCCAGCGTTGGCTTAATATAGATACGGCTTTTTCGAAACGCGGACAAAGTTCAAAATCGTTCATAAAATACCAGCTCCTTTATTGACAATTCTCATTCTAACATATAAAGTTAGTTACATAAAGTAAGTAACTGATAAAAAGAATTTAGGAGGAATATAAATGAATTTTCATAAAGCACCGCTTACGTATACAGGAGAAGTGCATCTCAACGTCATGGACTTGGATAGATCAGTCCGTTTTTACAAAGAAGTGATTGGCTTTAAATTGCTTGAACAAGAATCCAACAAGGTAGTATTGACAGCGGACGGGAAGACGCCCCTACTAATTATCGAACAACCGGAGAATGTGACTCCGAAAGAACCACATCACTCTGGACTTTATCACTTTGCGCTTTTGTTGCCGGAGAGAGCCGATCTCGGAGCGATAATTAAACATTTTGTGCAAAATAGTACACGGATCGGGGCTGCTGATCACCTAGTGAGTGAAGCACTCTATTTGTCAGACCCGGATGGCAATGGAATTGAAATTTACACGGATCGTGACCCCGCTGTTTGGACTTGGGAAAATGGAAAGGTCGAAATGAGTACGGACCCGCTCGATGGGGAAAGTATTGTTGCAGAAAGTGCAGGGAAGATATGGGAAGGGCTCCCTACCGGCACGGTGATGGGGCATGTCCATTTGCATGTGGCAAATCTGCCTGAAACGGAAATTTTCTACAATGCCCTTGGCTTCGAAGTCGTGACCACCTATCCGCAGGCTTTATTTATGTCGAATGGGAAATACCATCACCATCTCGGCTTGAATACATGGAATGGCGAAGGCGTAACACGCCCTAAGGCCGGAAGTGTTGGACTTCAATCGTATACGCTTGTTTATCCGGATGAAATAGTTTTGAAAGAAGCCATTACGAAGGTGGAAGCGTTAGGTATGAAAGTGGGAATGAACGGTAGTGGATTTATGACGGAAGATCCGTCCGGAATCCAAATTAATCTCCGAGTCAGGTGATTTATTTCATCAATAGAGTATAAGGTGGATTGTCAATAATCGTTACCTGAATCTAAACTGATATAATTGAAAAAAACGCTAGGTGAAATCTAGCGTTTTTTTCATATTCATGGATTGAGCCGTTTCGTTGGATAATTAGATTTGTTAAGTTTGAAAGTAGAGATTTCTGTGCAAACTACATTTCGGATTAAACGAAGCTGAACAACTAGTGCATTCCGAACCGCTCTCCAAATACTCCGTAATTGTCAGTTCATGACCACAAGCCCCGCACAGAACTGCTTTTTCAATAAATTTATCATCGGGCCAGACGGCGGGATTGCCACACCCGTCTTCTTTGTGGCATTCAAAGCACGGAAAATAGGTGTCGCAGCAATAGAACTTGATAGCAATTCGATCGACTTCAGTATGGTAGTGGGCGCAGCGAGTTTCGTTATCAAGTACTTTACCTTGAACAGTGTGACCTTTAATTTCCATATAGGTTCTCTTCCTTTCACCTTAAAATTTGTACTGAAACGGTTATATGATGGGAAGGCTAATGTGAAAAAGGATTGGTGTCATATTGAAAGAGTTTCCGATAATTCATACGAATATTTGGGATGCTTTTTGGGCAATTCCAGTAATTTTGCTAGTTGTAATCTTAATGAAAGTCCTTTTCAAAATACCTGAGACCTGGTTTTCAACAGTTACAACTATCACTGGACTTGTTTTGTCGATTTTCATTAGTCATCCAGGCAACTTGCCCGCCGGGATTTTCATGGGCTTTTTTTATGGTGGCGCAGCCAGTGGGACAATTTATTCGCTGAAAGTCTGGGTTGCGAATTACCAAGGTAAATCTGGATTGTGAATTACCAAGGTAAATCGGGTTAATGAATTAATTTAACGGGCAAAAACCACATTTCATAAGTCCTGGAACATCTTTGGAGAAGCAACATGTCTTGCGGACTTCAGTGTTTAAAAGGGCAGAAGGTTCGCATCCGCCTAGGTAATCCGCGAATAATGAACGTGTAGCGATATCTTCCCAAAGTGCATCATCTTTCAATAGATTGAGGTCAGCACGCGCTTCCAGGGATGTAGCTGGATTTTCGAGCAGTACGTGATATTGCCAAAGGAGAAACCCGAAAATGTTTTCCCATAACGTTAGCGGCGAAACAGATGTGATGGTTCGGATTTGCCTGATGACAGCGTCACACTGATCTTTTAGAATTCGTTTAATAACAACGCGACGTTCACCATCGTCCACGTACTGCCAGTCCTCAGCATTCGCAAACATACTAACAGACAGTTTTCCGTATTCTACTTTTGCCCCGAAATGAAGATGTTTTTTATCTCCATTCCATACCTCATCGTACGCCGCCAAGTTATAAAATTGCATCGCGGTGAACATTCCGAAACGACGCATGAAGTACGACGCTGCTACAGTTCGGTTAGGGCTTCCGCTCACTGCTTCTACTACATTTATTGCGTCTTCCGTTTTATTTGAGTCGAGCAGCGTTTCCAATGTGAATAAGTTTATTTCCGGTTGTTCGACGTAAATACTATACATATTCAGTTGTCTAATTTGATCCGAAGTTAAGTTTGTCATACATCCATTATATCCATCAAAGTGATAGGTCATCAAGTTGAGTGGGCGTTCAGTCTGTTGTATACTAATTGCAAGTTGAAAACTTACAGAGGTGGAAATTAAATTGGAAAAACGATTGAATGCAGAAGAGTTTATTGGGTTGATTGGGAAAAAGGCGGATATCATCGTTCCGATTGCAAATGGGGAACCTCACCGTCTGCTGGATATAATGGAAGCGAATCATACAAAGTTACATGACGTTAAAATTCATCAAATGCTGACTCTTCGAGAGCGGGATTATATAAACGGTAAAATGAAAGGCCATTTATCACATGTTTCATACTTCTTAAGCGGTGCGACACGAAAAGCTTACCAAGAAGGCAAAATAGAATTAGTACCGAACGTTTTCCATGAAGTTCCGCGCATGTTGAAGAAAATCACAAATATGTCGATGGTCTTGACCGTTGCATCGCCCATGGATGAACATGGTTATTTCTCTTTAGGAACGCAGGCGGACTATATTTCGGAATTCATCGGACATGTCCCGTTTGTCTTAGAAGTGAATAAGTATATGCCGCGGACATACGGTGAAAATCAGATTCATATAAGCCAGGTTGCGGGATATATCGAAAATGATCAGCCATTATCCGAAGAGAAGTCACCTTTGGTCGGGGAGAAAGATCTAAAAATCGCTGAATTTGTAACAAACATCATAGAAAATGGGGATTCACTTCAAATAGGAATCGGCGCAATTCCAAATGCGGTTATGGGTATGTTGAAAAACCACCGTCATCTTGGTATCCACACTGAAATGCTGACAGATGGTATCGTCGACCTAGTAAAAGCAGGGGCGGTCGATGGTACACAGAAGTTTACACATAAAGGGAAAATCGTAGCGACATTTGCTTTCGGATCACAACGTTTGTACGATTTCCTCCATGAAAATCCCGCTGTTGAATTTTTACCGGTCAGCAGGGTGAACGATCCACGTGAAATTGCGAAAGAAGAGAGAATCGTTTCCATTAATGCGACGACGGAAGTGGACTTTTATGGACAATGTGCATCTGAAACAATTGGCGGCCGTTATTATTCATCGACTGGAGGACAAGCTGATTTTGCTCGTGGCGCGCGTTTTGCAAAGCATGGTAAAGGGTTTATCTGCATGTATTCGACAGTGAAAAATGACACTATTTCGCGCATTAAACCGCAATTGACACCGGGTTCTGTCGTTACAACGTCGAAAAACGACGTTGACAACATCGTTACAGAATACGGAATCGCCAGTCTGTACGGAAAATCGTTATCTGCACGTGCAAAAGCACTCATCGATATCGCCCATCCGGCATTTCGGGAGGAGCTACTGTTTGACGCAAAGAAGACCGGGATTATTATTTGAATAAGTTGAAGTGACCAAAACCATGGAGAATCCTACTCCATGGTTTTTTATGTGTGCGCCCAGCATGGGCGTAGTCTATAGGGTGCAAGTCCCGAACTGTGAAGGCAGAAGTAACAGTTAGCTTAACGCAAGGGTGTCCATGGCGACGTG